>NZ_JAMAWB010000039.1:0-30918 GCF_023713585.1 Paenibacillus sp. MER TA 81-3 | reverse complement strand
CCTTAACCGCTCCGACCCGACTATATTTTGAATAAACATCTTAGCAATACTCTCCCACTCATTCAGGATGCTACATCTGATTTCTCATCGAATTCTGTGGATTACTTTAAGGGCCATACCTTATTGCTGCATTCTCATACGTTAAATTAGTGTAGCTCCCATCCGTTTTTTCCTCCGATAATCATGTTCAAATCCTTAACCGCTCCGACCCGACTATATTTTGTAGACATCTTAGCAATACTCTCCCACTCATTCAGGATGTTACATCTGACTACTTACTGATTTTAGTAGACCACTACCTGATTTCAACAAATCACTCACTGATTTCAACAGATTGACTTACAAAAAAATCGCCAGCAAATATTAGTCAAACCACGGCCCAATAAATGCCGACAAACCTTGAATTACGAACATTTGTTTGGTATAATAAAAACATAGAACATACGCTCCGTTTTTGAACCTGTTACGAGAACGGATTGAGGAGGATATTTCGATGAAAAGATGGCAAGCTGTTGACACTTTAGAGAACCTACAGCGTTATTTTCGTACAGAGTCCTCCTGTGTGACCTTTTTGTTTCAATTGAAATGGCCGCAAGGCTTTGTGTGTCCACGCTGCCATCATGCCCATGCCTATGTCATCCGGACGCGCCGACTTCCTCTGTATGAGTGCCGAGCTTGCCGCCATCAGGCCTCCCTTATTGTTGGGACGGTCATGGAAGGTAGCCGCACGTCCCTACGGAAATGGATCACCGCGTTCTGGCTCGTTTCCCGTTCTGATATCGGAATAAATGCAGTCAAGCTCAGCTCAATTATTAAGGTTACATACAAGACCGCCTGGTCGATGCTGCACAAGATCCGTGCTGCGATCAGCCTTGCCGATGCTGGCCAGCCACTCGAAGGCAAGGTTCGAGGCATTGTGGCTTTCCATGGCTGCTCATATCCCTCGACGGCAGACCTTCATCCCCGGGAAACTCCTCTCATCATCGCTGAATCCGTCACGCCAGACGAGGAGTTGATGGATGTAAAGATGAAGCTTGTTAAGCGAGACTGTGTTTCCCACAAGCTACTGCTCCGCTCCGCATGTGACCACTTCATCGCTCACCATGTCTCGCAGACCGCTTCCGAGATGTCTATCATCCGCCAGCGTTTGCGGGTCGATCGCCGTGGCCGCCTATATGCAGCATTCAATCAAGCACGGGATTGGATGAGCAAGACATTTCATGGGATAGGAGCAAAGTATCTTCAGATGTACTTGGATGAATTCTGTTTCCGTTATAATTTGGACACCGCTCTTACCTCCACGTGGGATAAGTTAATTTCCTTGTGCGTATCTTCTTCCATTTCAGTGCAACGTTACACCTCGGACTGCACAGCACGTCACGCTGCCGCATGAGGCGCCATAACACACAGTTAAGCATTGGGTACACTTATGCACCTTCGTATCACGCGGTTGAGCATTGGGGTACACTCATGTCTACTTCATACCACGCGGTTAAGCATTGGGGCACATTCATGTCTACTTCATACCACGCGGTTGAGCATTGGGGCACATCCATGTCTCCTTCGTATCACGCGGTTAAGCATTGGGGCACACTCATGTCTACTTCATACCACGCGGTTAAGCATTGGGGCACATTCATGTCTCCTTCATACCACGCGGTTAAGCATTGAGTACGCTCATGAATTTTTACCTGAGCAAAGGGGAGAGTGGCTATAAGCACCAGATGAGAGGAACATCTTCCTCAAAATTAAAAAAAGGAGTCACAATTGTGACCCCCAATTACAACCAATATTTTTCACATTATATGAGACAGACAAGCAATCGGGTTACAGCCTACGATGAGCTTCTCTCCATCACTGTAACCTTCTTCCCGCCCTTCTAGCTCGCGGATGAGCACTTGACGCCAATGCAGCACGCGTTCCTGCGCGTCTGCATCGTTAACGGCGTTATGCAATTCGTTCGGATCATGCTCCAAGTTGAAATACTGCTCTTCTCCCGACTGCGAGAACCAAATGTACTTTTCCTTCCCATTCGTCACCCAGTGGTTCGACGCATTGCCCTGGGCTTGTTCCCCATGAAGATAATCACGCCACCAATCCGTATTAACTCCACGCGCTACACCGATTACGCTCTTTCCATCAACGCTTGAAGGTACTGCTACGCCGGCCGCATCCAGCAGCGTCGGCATAATATCGCGCATTTCCACGACCTCTTCTGCCACAGTACCCCGCTTCAAGCCAAGACGGTTGCCGGGATCGTTGACGATAAACGGAACCCTCGTACTGCCCTCATATGGCAGCGACTTGCGGAACAGATTATGATCTCCCAACAGTTCACCGTGATCCGACGTGAACACAATGATCGTTTCGTTTAATTCCCCGTATTCGTTCAACACCTGGAGGAACCGGCCGATTTGGTGATCTAAATGAGTAATTAACGCATAATAGGCAGCCATGGCATATTTCAAACGCCGCTTCGGCACATTGCCTCGGAATGTGACCGGATTGAGACCTTCCTGTGCCAGGTCTTCTTCATCCGCCCAATCCCCGACTGGGGGATCCGGAATTTCGATATCTTTATATAAATCCAAGTAAGCTTGCAGCGGATCGAGCGGCGGATGAGGCCGCACAAACGACATCCAAAGGAAGAACGGCTTACTCGGGTCGCGTCGGCGCAAAAAATCGATCGACTGTGTCACCACCCAGTTCGTAGGGTGAAGCATCTCCGGCAAATGCCAAGGACGCGCAACCGTCGATGCATTGCAGTCCAGGCCAAGAACGGTCAAGTCGGCTCCCGGCACACGCTCTCTTAACCATACTAAATAATCGTCCACCTGGTCGAAATGCTCGTGTGCGGGCACATTATGGCGAAAACGATTATGGTGCAAGTAGCCATCGTGCATGACGACATTATGGAACCCAAGCAGATTGCGCGCAGGATACACATGCATCTTGCCCACGCACTGCGTATGATAGCCTGCCTTCGCCAGTTCACCCGGCAACGTCGTGTCATATTTCCACGGAACACAGTCCCGGTAACCGACACGCCCATGAGAACGCTGCGATTGTCCAGTAAAGATGGCTGCGCGCGCTGGAACGCATGTCGGTGTCGCCGAATAAGCGCGGTCAAAGCGGACGCCCGTGCGTGCAAGCTCGTCCAGGTTCGGTGTTTCTACAATTGGATGTCCTGCAATGCTTAAGCAATCGAATCGCATCTGATCAACCGTGATGAGCAGTACGTTCGGGCGTTTGGAAGTGGTTTTCGTGTGCGTCATCGTCAGTCTCCTTAATTTGTATTGACTTATTATCGCAACATTTCCCTTCTCTCCTGCAACTTAATACTAATATGAATAAAAGTGTGCTGCAACTATCAATTTAGCAGTTCGTCTCCCATCCAAACCATAAATGTTCATGATATATCGGCCAAGTCACAACAAACTTCTTACTCGGGTTATGGCAAGCTTCTAATATTGATTTCCCAATTCCTTCAATATGAGTGAAGGATAAAATAACAAACTGTGCACCTCCCACTTTCAACAAGTATTCAGCTTCCATTTTCATGAATATAGGCACTCCTTTATTCCAAAATGAAATAAAGTAAGTTATACTTAGTGTTGAAAGGATTCCATTTTCCATGAAGGGATGATTACCGAATGAACCGACACGCACCAAACACGCTACACGTGCCGAAGCGTACCCTTCTGCTCCAATTGTTTGCCATCTTCTTAAAAATCGGACCAACCACCTTCGGGGGAGGTTATGCAATATTACCTGCGATCGACCGCGAGCTGACTGAAAAACGCAAATGGCTTGACGCTGATGAAATGAGTGAGATTACCGCATTATCTGGAGCTGCTCCCGGCGGAATCGGAGTCAACGTCGCTGCGCTCGTCGGCTTCCGTATAGCAGGCATTCCCGGATTAATCGCTGCAGTAACTGGCATTGCGCTGCCCACGATCGCAATCATGCTATTGTTATGTGCCGGTGCAACTGGCTTCCGGAATAATTCTTATGTTCAAGCCGCGCTCACCGGTATTAAACCAACTGTAATCGCCTTAATCGTCTATGCGGCGGTTCGACTCGGCCGACAATCGCTCCATAACGTCTTTGCGTGGGTCGTCACGTTAACTTCGACGGCGCTGCTCATGTGGACACCCATTCATCCAATTCTCGTGCTCGCTATCGGCTCCGCGGCCGGACTCGCAATGGAATGGTTTCAACACGGCAATCATAAGCATGACCGCCGAGGCAAGATCTCCAAGCCTTCGGATTCAATTGTAAAGCTAGGAACTCATCAACACCAATCAAAGCAAGCGCAGGGATAAAATCAGCAAGATACTCCCGTATTCACGCAGAAAGAAGGATGCAGCATGTTATGGGACTTATTTTGGACATTTTTCAAACTGGGATTTGTCTCATTCGGCGGCGGCTATGCAATGCTGCCCGTCATCGAGCATGAGGCGCTGTCACATCAATGGTTAACTGGTCAACAGTATACGGAGGCTGTTGCGCTTGCGGGCATGGCTCCAGGTCCGATTGCGATGAACAGCGCCGTCTATGTTGGCTACATGGCTGCGGGCTGGGCCGGAAGCTTAATTACGGCTCTCGGGATTATATTGCCTTCCGCTATCATCATGTTCTTGGTTGCCACTATTTTCTACCGCGTGTATGATAATCATTGGGTGCAGTCTGCACTCGACGGCATGAAGCCGGCAGTCATCGCCTTAATCGCTTATGCGGCGGTCAACATGACGATGCACTCCGACTTTACATCCGGATGGAACTGGGGATTGCTTCTTCCTGTCATTATCTTTGTCTGTGCCATGTTGGCGCTTATGAAGCTCCGTATGCATCCGATTGTCGTCATCCTATTATCAGGAATAGCGGGGATTATCGTATATGGATAAAACTTTGGAACAACGCATAACTTCCTTGAAGGGCAAGGAAGTGTTTCAACAAATACGCCGCACCAATGAAATTTCAAAGCATGATCTGCTTCAAGACAGCGGACTCACGGTCAGCACGCTTACTCGTGTGCTGGAAGAGCTGGTTGCGCTTGGCTTCATTACAGAGAGCGGATTAGGCGTCTCGACTGGCGGACGCCGTCCGATATTATATCGCGTGCGTCCGGAATACGGGTATGCCTTCGGCTTAGACATTTCGCGTACATCTTCCCGGCTTATTATGCTGGATATGGCAGGGATGAAGCTGGAGTCGATCGTATGGACGATGAATCAAAATATGACACCAGATACTTTGATGGCGCGCGTAACGGAACAAATACGAATTTGGTTAGACATGCATCAATTGAAAGCAAATGAAGTACTTGGTTTGGGAATAGGCGCTGTCGGACCTTTGAACCGGTTTGACGGCGTCGTTTTGCATCCGAGTTATTTCCAAGCGCCAGGCTGGGAGAACGTGCCCATTGTCTCCAAGCTGGAAGAAAGCCTGAAGTTTCCGGTCATGCTTGATAATGGTGCGAATACAGCCATACGGGCAGAGGCCTGGGCGAACCGTTCCTTGAATGTGCAGCATATGCTTTACGTCCATGTAGGCATCGGGCTTCGCTCCGCTATGATGTCTGAAGGCAAGCTAATATACGGTGCGGTTGATATGGAAGGCGCCTTAGGCGCGATGATTATTCAAGCAGATGGTGTTCCACATCGTTCGGCCGGCGGCAATTTTGGTTGTTTAGACTCTTATGCCACCGTCTATGCCCTGGAACGGGAAGCGAACGCGGGGCTCCGCATGGGACGTCGCAGCTTGCTGGAACAAATGGCGGAACGTTCCGAGACCGTTACGTTCTCGCACATTATGGAGGCTTTACAGCGGCGCGATCCGTTCGTGACGGAGCTGGTAACCCAAGCGGCCACCTATTTCGGCATCGGTCTCGCGAATTTGTTGAATGTCCTCCATCCCGAGAAGGTCGTACTGGGCGGTCCGCTCATGAGCTCCAACGATCTATTTTTCTACACCGCTACCCAGACGGCCATTCGTAAGACATATCATTATCCGCAATATCAGGTCGTCTTCAGCAAGGGAAGCTACGGAGAGGAAGCGCTGGCCATCGGAGCCGGCCTAATGATATTGGATCGTATCACAGCAGTATAAGGAGGCCATGATGATGGATAACGAGATAGATAACGACATGAAACGTTCCGCCACAGCGGAGGAACCGAAGGCATGCTGCGCAGCACAACGCAATGCGGCTTTCTCTGCGGAACCGCAAGCGGCCGAAGCAAAGCAAACGGCAGTCGTCGATTGCTCTGGATTACATGCTTCCTATCAATCAAATTCCGATGCCGACAGTTCGCATTCCAGCGCAGTGGCCGAAGCTGCCCGAAACCTGCTCGCTGTTGCGGGTCTGCTGCCATCCGAAGATTCGATCGCTCAGCCTCCTGCAACCGAGCATTTCGTCAGCCTGCAGGGCGGAACGTTCTGGATGGGAACGGAGGATGCAGAGGCATTCCCAGCAGACGGAGAAGGGCCTATGCGGCAAGTGACCGTTGATGCATTCGCAATCTCACCATACGCCGTCACCAATGAAGACTTCGCCCGCTTCGTCGCGGCGACGGGCTACGTCACTGAGGCGGAACGGTTCGGCTGGTCATATGTGTTCCACCTGCTCGCCTCGGAGAACGTGACAGCGGCCGCCATCGGAAGTCCTGTATCCACCCCATGGTGGCTGGCCGTCCAAGGCGCATTCTGGCTTCAGCCAGAAGGGCCGGACAGTTCGATTGCTGTACGTATGAATCACCCAGTCGTGCACATATCCTGGAACGATGCCCTCGCTTATTGCGACTGGGCCGGGCTCCGGCTCCCGACCGAAAGCGAGTGGGAATTCGCAGCCAGGGGCGGACTAGAGCGCAAGCGTTATCCTTGGGGCGACTTGTTAAAACCGGATGAAGAGCACCGCTGCAACATTTGGCAGGGCAAATTCCCGGTGAAAAACAACGCCAGCGATGGCTATATCGGTACGGCTCCGGTCAATACGTATCAATCGAACGGTTACGGCCTGTATAACGTGTCAGGAAATGTATGGGAGTGGTGCGCCGATTGGTTTACTGCCAATCCTGCGGAACGCGGTCCGGCTGTCAACCCACGTGGTCCCCAAGGCGGTGCTGAACGCACCATGAAGGGCGGCTCCTATCTGTGCCACAAATCATATTGCAACCGTTACCGCGTGGGTGCACGGAGCAAAAACACCCCTGATAGCTCTACCGGAAATATAGGCTTTCGGTGTGTAAAAGACGTGTAAGTGTGTATGAGTTTTGGAGTATGGGAGTTATAGAAAATGCAAAAAAGTCCTGCTCTCCCCAAGGGAAAGCAGGACTTCTGCAATTATGCGCTATTATTACATACGTTGCACATTTCGATTTGTAATTCGTAATGCGTCGAGCAAGGACACACGCTGATGCGTCGCCTCGTGAATGATGAAATCATCTACTACTCGATCTACAAATAAGACGCCATCCAAATGATCCATTTCGTGTTGGATGCAGCGGGCAAGATACCCTTCCGCTTCCAGCGTGAATGTCTCGCCGCTGCGGTCAAGACTTCGAACCTGAATGTAATCGTATCGCTTTACCCTCCCGTAATATCCCGGGAATGATAAACACGCCTCCATTCCGTCCTGCTCTCCTTCTGCCTGCAACAGCTCCGGATTCATGAACTCGCGGTATCCGTCGCCGCAGTCCATGACGACCGCCTGACGCAGGATGCCGATTTGCGGCGCTGCTAGTCCGGCCCGGCCTTCTTCCGCATATAACGTCTCCTTCAAATCATCAAGCAAGGACAGTATTCGTCCGTTCACTTCCGTAACTGGCTTGCACTTTTTTCGTAATATTGGCTCTCCGAAAGGGAGAATGGTACGAACTGCCATCTTCTTCCACTCCTTATGTTGCATTGAAACGATCACATCGTTCAGATTTGCCCTGATTATAACACAAGATGGAAATTAATATGTGCTTTCTCTGACTCCGCACGTTTCTGCAAAATGAGGAAAGGAGCGGAAAAGGCAGGCCGGAATCTGCTTCCGACCTGCCTCTTATGTGTACGATTTACATTACAGTCTTACTTCGCTTCTGGCTTGTTCTTCAAGCCGAGCACCTCGAAGCCATAAACGCGGGTCGCCGTATCTCCACCCTGCGTCGGCTTCTCGATGACGAGGCGGGCATAGCGCGCCTCCGTCTTCGCAATCGCGTGCTTGCTTGTCCCTTTTTCGTTGTCGGTCACGGTTACGGTATCAGTCCAGTTCTTGCCGTCATCGCTAAGTTGAATCTTGAATTCGCGTGTATTGAAGGCCGGCGACTCGCCGCCCGCTTCCGCATGATGAACGACGAACTGGGTAATGTCGTGTGCTTTGCCGAGGTCAACTGTCAGCCAATGCTCATCGCTTCCGACAGCGCACCATTTCGTGCTCATTTCACCATCAACAGCATATTGCGGCGCTTCGCTATCGTTCACGAAGCTGGACGCTTCCGTCTTCGCGCCGATCGCTAAATCCTCCGAACGGAATGCCGCATCTTTGGATACTGTAATCAGCTTGGACTTCGACATCACATCTTCGCCGACCGCATTTTTCGCTTTCAGTGTAATTTCATACGTGCCTTCCTCCACATAGCTCACCTTCGGATGGCGTTCCGTGCTGGAAGCAGGCGTACCGTCAGGGAAGCTCCATTCCCATTCCGTTGTGACTTCAGTCGATTTGTCCGTCAATTGCACCGCTTCGCCCGGCGCTACGAACGTCATGTCCGCTTCAAAGTCCGCCGTCGGCGTCGGATATGCCGGCCATTCGAACGATTGCATAGCCGCACGGCCTTCGTCATAGTGACGGTTGACCGGCACGACTGCGATCTGCGTCGCTTGCTCCATGCCGCTGCGCTTCATTTCGGACACATAGTAATGGTGGTTGCCTGTCGCACCGACGAACTCGCGGGAACCGTCCGGCATAACACGGTACACTTGATAGTACATCACATCGTCGCCTAGCGGGCTCCAAGACAGACGCGCATCAGCATAAATGCCGTCACGGAAATCATTCTCTATCATCTTCAGGTCAGACACCTGACCTACTGGCGCCACTTTCTCGTTCAGGTCACGGATGGCAAGCTCACCTAAGTTGACGGAGTACAGGTTATCCCCTGTTTTGCCTTCCACTTGAACGGATACCCCAACAATCTTTTTGCCTGCATACGGGCTTACGTCGTAGACTGCACGCGTCCAGTCACCTTTTGCGCCGATTGCTTTCGCGGACGCCGGCTTCACGATCTTGTACTCATCAGGCGCCCCCTCTAGAGCTACACCGATATTCATGTCGGCAGACTCGCTTTCATTCGCTTGATAAATGAGCGACATTTGCAACGAAGATGTTGCTGCAATATCGGTCTTGAACAGCTTCACGTTCGACGTCGCTCCTGGCGCGATCGTTCCTTTAAGCTTCAGCGAGCTGCCGCCATAGAACGATTTGTCGAAGTCAAAGCTTGGCGTGAGCTTCTGTCCTTGCTCATCCACCATCCAACGCCAAGTTGGCAGTATATCTTGCAGACTGCGATTGAACCATTCACGGTCGCGTACCGTTTTGCCAAATACGCTGAAATGGTTGCCGTTTCCTGTATTAAAATGGGTAATGAAATCCGCTTTTGTAATAACCGTCTTGTCTACGATATCGTTTGCAATACCGCGCCATGCTTTACCGTTTTCCACGGTATCCGCTGGATTCTTGTTCTCCCCTACCCAGAGAATCTGATCCTTCTCCATGAACTCCTCGTTCGTCTTGGACGTATTGAACGCCCAATCTGGACGATAGAGTCCGAGCGATGTTACTGCTTTGCCGCCTTCTGGGAACAGGACTGGGAAATTATATTCGCCTTGATAACCGCCGCCGCCTTCTAAATCCATACCGGCATACAGTTCATACGGATCGCGCTTCAAGCCATCTGCTGCCTGCGGTGAGTTCTGGAACGGTGTGACGTAATCATATTTGCCTTCTTTTTTAAATTGCCAACGGAAGTCGATGAACATGTGATCAGCCACACGCTCTTCCCCATCTTGGAGGAACATGCTGTTCTTGTCCGTAAGCGCGCCTTGCCATTTCACCGGCCCCTCTTTGATCATAGAGTCGTACCAGACGACGTCCATGTTGGACGGCTTGATTTTTTGCATATATTTCAAAAAATTCTGCATGTTCTGTGCGTCTTCCGGCGTTCCGCCCTGTGTCTCTTGGTTGATGAACCAGCCGTCGAAGCCGTAATATTTGGCGACTTCCATCAGCTTATCAGCGACAGGGAATGTGCCGTCTTCCTTCTGCTGCAGCAGATCACGCATCCATTCGATTTTGCCGCCATGCTCCGTTTGCGGGAAGAATACGGTACCGTATACCGGAACGCCGTTCTTATGGGCTGCATCAATGACATCTGCGCTTGGAGGGACAATCAATCCTTCACCTGCTGAACCGCCCCACATAATGAGTTTATCTACATATTGCCAGTAGCTGAACGCATAGCCGTGGAACTGATCGTTGCCTTGCGACGGCGCGCCGCTCGTATTTTTGTACATGGACGCCAGCGCCATGACCTTCGGCTCCGTCTTTGCATTCGGATTCACCTTATGGCCCTGCACTCGTTCGGTATTCAGCTTCACCGAGCTGCGGTTGAATGCCGCATCCTTGTCGGTCTGTGGCGACCACTCCAGCAAGGTGTCCGGATACCAATGGGACGAATGAGGCTGCGCGGCGTGCGCCTGATCGGCAAATCCGGTAAGCGCCCCGGCAAGCATCGCCGTACTGAGCAATACTGCAAATTTGCGTTTCATGTTGCTGCGGGAAAGAACTGTTGGTTTCAAACGTTTCATTATAATCCCCCTCCAAGTTGTCCATTGTGCATGTTTTTCTCATGGGAATGGTCTTTGTCTATTTATCGTCGAGATTGGAAAAAAGCCCGACCAAAAAGATAACGCTTCCACCAATCGTCATGTTCATTGTAAACGTTTGCGCAGCAAAAAAAAGGGCAATCGTCCCTAACAGGACAATCGCCTTTAATTAATCAACCAAATCTTTAATTATTCCCCTGAAAGAAATTCCGTGAAAGAGGTTGTTCATAAAGTCGCTTAATAGGTTACTGAAAGTAATCTTTTAACATACGCAAAAATAAATTTGGAAACGCCAGATGCTCCATCTCTTCCAGCCCAGCCCATTGATAGACAGTCCGTTCCTTGTCCTTCAGTTCCATTAGTTCCCGCAATTCGCAGCGGAAAACACGCATCTGCCAATGAATGTGGCTGAACGTATGCTCCGCGTCCACCCATCTAGCGGTCGGCACCGCGTCAATTCCTTCCGCAAGTAAACCGCCCCGCAGCACATCCATCGCCTCGGCCTCGTTCATCCCGAAGAGTCCAGCCTGCTTCGGAACGAGCAGATGCGGCAGTTCCCACATCTTTGCAAGCAATCCGGTTGCCGGTCGCTGTCGGACCAACACTTTGCCTGCATGTTCGCCCGTGCCTTCGATTAATGCCGCATAACGAAGCTCCGGCTTAGGAGGCTTCGCCTTCGTCTTTACTGGAAGCACGAGCTCTTCACCCGCCAGGCGGCCCTCGCAATGCTCCATGACCGGGCACAGCAGGCAAGCAGGTGATTTCGGCGTGCACACAAGCGCCCCAAGCTCCATCAGCGCTTGGTTGAAATCCGAAGCGCACCCTTCCGGAATCAGCTCTTGGGCCAGATGCTCCATATGCGCGCGCGTAGCCGGCTTCGCAATATCGTCATGCAGGCGGAAATAGCGCGACAGCACCCGCATCACGTTGCCATCTACCGCCGGCTCCGGGCGGTTGAACGCGATGCTCATAATGGCCCCAGACGTATACGGCCCGATCCCCTTCAACGCGGATACCTTCGCCTTGTCGTCAGGAACTTGTCCGCCGTACTGCGTCTTTACTTCCTTGGCCGCCGTCTGCAGATTGCGCGCACGCGAATAGTAGCCGAGCCCTTCCCACGCCTTCAGCACCTCTTCCTCCGGCGCATCGGCAAGCGCCTCAACGGTCGGAAACTTCGAAATGAACCGTTCGAAGTACGGCTTTACCGTCTCGACTCGCGTCTGCTGCAGCATAATTTCGGACACCCACGTATAATACGGATTGCTATGACGCCGCCAAGGCAAGTCTCTACGATTGGCACGATACCATATCAACAGCTCGCGGCTAAAATAACGCTTCTGTACGTCCATGACGGCCTCCCCTACTCCAAATGATGAATAATGATGAATAATGCACATGCTAAACCATTCATGCTATTAACGATATACAACCTTTATGATTAGTTCAATCCTTTCCATTAATGAACAAGCACAAAAAAGTCATTATTTTTTTACAAAAAGAAAGATAAAATCAAATTTGTTATATATAATGAAATAAAGATGTGCCATTTTTTATGAATAACGTAACTAATTAATCTATTTTTATTTCATTTCGTCATGGACACATCAGAGAATGAACATGGAAGGGAGAAACTATGTTGACGCTTTTTGCACTAAAGATCTTGCTCATCTCCGTCTTTGCCGGTATCGTCGGCTCCGTGCTCGGTCTGGGTGGCGGCATTATCGTGACGCCGGCGCTTACCTTGTTGTTCGGGGTGGACATCAATCATGCCATTGGAGCCAGCATCATTTCGGTCATCGCTACTTCGAGCGGATCGGCCATCGCCTATATCAAAGACCGCATTACGAATTTGCGTGTCGGCATGTTCTTGGAAATCGCCACTACGGTCGGCGCCATAACGGGAGCCTTTCTCGGCGCCATCATCGCACCCGATTGGTTGTACGTCATTTTCGGATTGCTGCTCCTCTATTCCGCCTTGGCTATGATAAAGAAAGCGAAGAGTGAGCTGCCTGAAAATGTAGAGCCTCATCCGCTGGCGACTAAGCTCAAGCTGCACAGCCATTACTACGACAAGGCGCTGCAGCAAGAGGTTCATTACAATGTCGCGAACCCGTACGGGGGATTCGGCGTCATGTATGGAGCTGGCGTCATCTCAGGCTTGCTTGGCATCGGCAGCGGCAGCTTCAAAGTGATGGCGATGGACATGTTCATGAAGCTCCCGCTTAAAGTATCGAGCGCCACGAGCAACCTGATGATGGGCGTAACGGCAGCGGCGAGCGCTGGCGTATATTTATTCAGGGGAGACATCGATCCCAGAATTGCGGCCCCTGTCGCGCTTGGCGTCCTGACCGGAGCCACGATTGGCGCGCGCATCATGCAGCGGTTAAAGAACAAGACCATTCGCAAATTGTTCATCCCTATACTTGCCTATGTCGCAGTTCAAATGATTGTACAAGGATTGGGTGGTATGTAATGAATGAAGCAATGAATAAAAAGCAGGCGAAAGACGAGAAAATCTATGATGTAGAAGCCGCTGTCAGCACCTTTTTGCGCATCGGCGTCCTCACCAGCGCGGCCGTTATTGTAACGGGCTTGCTGCTGTTTTTGATTACCGGGCAGAGTGGTTATCCAGAACAGACCTATCCTACGACGGTGATAGGAATTGTGACCGGGCTTGTCGAAGGTAAAGCCTATGCCATCATGATGGCCGGACTGTCACTATTGATATTGACCCCGGTCTTCCGCGTCGCGGTCTCGATTTTTGTCTTTCTGAAGGAAAAAGATTATTTGTATGTCATGATTACGTCACTGGTATTCCTCATTCTCATGATAAGCTTTGCGCTTGGCAAAATTGGTTGAATGTCTGGCCATTTTCAAGTCATTAGTGATTGTTCAACCAAGCAGTAAACAAACCCTTTTCCCAACCGGAGGTGCTGCGCATGCACACGCTGTATGACATTCCCGCTTCGTCGCTTGACGAGATTGACAAAACCATTTTATCGCTGCTCCACGAGAACAGCCGCATTTCCTATACCGATTTGGCCAAAGAAGTAAACCTGTCGCGGGTCGCCGTTCAAGCCCGGGTGAATGCGCTAATGGAAGAAGGGGTGCTAGAGAAATTCACAATCGTCATCAATCCGGAAAAAATCGGCATCGGCGTGTCCGCCTTTTTTAACGTGGAGGTAGAGCCAAAATATTTGATGCAGGCGGCTGATGAGCTGGCTTGCGAGCCTTGCGTGACCAGCCTTTATCATATGACTGGTCCGAGCAAGCTGCATATGCACGGTTTATTTGCCACGAACCGCGAGATGGAGCAATTTCTGAAAGAGAAAATGTACGTCTTGCCGGGCATTATGAGCGTAGAAACTCAAATTCTAATCAAACGCTATAAGAGCCGCATGGGCATGAAGCTGTAACCCTTATGAGATGTGAACGTTCTAGCAACAATGCGCATTACGCCTTGCTTTGGATTGGAAGAACTTCCTATACTATATTGTATACAAGATCATAGACAATGCCCGTTGGGGCACTGGATACAAAGGGGCGGATATGTGATGCTTCGACGAAGCACATCTTCACGTTATACGCTGAGCATAATCGTATTGCTTGCTGCAGGCCTTATGCTTGCCGGGTGTGGGGGCGGAGGAAGTTCAAGCTCCAAGGCGCTCGAAGGGCCGGAAGACGCCGTCGCCATCTACAAGCAGCGCTGCATGCAATGCCACGGCAATGAGATGCAAGGGCTGATGGGCGCGCCTTCTAATCTGCAGAAGGTAGGCGAACGGTTGAGCAAGGAAGATATCGTGAATACGATCAAAAATGGCGGCGAACGCATGCCGGCGCTCGGCAAGAGCCTTGACGAAGCCGACATCGAAAAAGTTGCCGAATGGCTGGCAAGCAAGAAATAAATGCATCCGTCCGTTATATGGCGATAGGCCGACACCTCGTTCTTAGGTGCGGCCTATTATTGTATTTATAGAGGTTGTTCAAATAGAGGTTGTTCAAAAAGTCCCCTTTGCGAACACGCGCTTATAGCTATTTCTTATTCTCTTGAATGAACCGAATTACTTCCCGGTGATCGGAACTGTAAAAGAACGGATGCTTAACTAGAACTTCAAGTTCATCCGAGCTATTTCCATTCAACACCATGAAGCAAGGGAGCTGCAGCACGTCAAGTGATGGATTCCACTCCTTAAGCTCATTAGCTGTGCATTGATAAGAGATGTCCACGTTCCCCGCGGCAAACATCTCATCGAGCAGTTCCTCATGTTGAATCTCGTCCTCATCATCGTCCTGTTCGCAAATAACGAGAATGCCATAGCTATGCTGCTGTGGGTCAGACGATTGCTCGGCCTGCTTGGCACCAAAATATTTAACAATGGCAAACACAATACCGGCGACAATGACACCGGAGACCGCCTTCTTCCCATTTCCTTGAATGAGCAGCAGCAGCGAAAGCGCCAGCACCGCCCATACGACGATGTACATTTTGCTCCGCATCCATCGCGAACCGTTCATTTTGCAACACTCCCCCGCTTGTCCGGTTTTCTCCCGCTTCCCATTGTACCAAAAACCAGCCTCATCGAGAAAACCAGAATCTCGACACGGCTCATATCGGCTGCCTCACACTTTTATTCCTCGCTCACCGCATCCGATACCGGCAGCGTGAACGTAACGAGCACTCCGCCATCCACATTGCGGATAGCATATACGCTGCCGTGCTTCTCCAGCAAATGCTTCACGATCGAAAGCCCAATGCCGTTGCCGCCTGAGGCTCGATTGCCCGAGGACTCGGCTCGGTAGAACGCATCCCATATGTGCGGCAGATGCTCCTCTGACACCGGTTCGCCCTCGTTATACACTTCAACCTGCACGCAATCACCAGCGTTGTCTTGCGGCCATCGCACGCGCACTTCCACGCGGCCGCCCGATGGCGTGTGGCGGAGCGCATTCGTCAGCACATTCGTCAAAATTTGCTGCAAGCGCTGCTCATCCGAATGCACGAATACCTCTTCCTCCGGCACATTCCAATACATCGTCACGCGGCAATCCCCGGTTAATGCCTCCAGCGTCTGCAGAACGATCCGCAATGTCATCCGGAGCGACACTTCGCTCCACTGCAAGTGGAACTTCCCGCTCTCGAGCTGCGATAGGTCGAGCAAATCATGGACGAGCCGCGACATGCGCTCTGACTCGCTCACGATGACCGAAGCATATTTGTCTCGCTTCGCCCCATGCCCCACGTTATCGCGCAAAGCTTCCGCATAACCCTGAATCAGGCTGACCGGCGTCTTCAATTCGTGCGATACGCTGGCGACAAAGCGCTTGCGCAGCCGCTCCAGCTGCTTCTCCTTCTCAATATCCCGCTGCAGCTGCTCGTTCGCCGAGCGCAGCTCCTGCATCGTGCCGTTCAATTCGGTCGCGAGGAAGTCGAACGTATGCGCCAGCTCCCCGATTTCATCGTCGCGCTTGATGTCCGTCCGCGCGGAGAAGTCCAGGCGCGCCAAGCGCTTTGCCATCTCGTTCAGCTTCACGAGCGGCTGCGAAATCATACGCGTGAACAAAAACGCGAATCCGAGCAGCAGCGCAATCGCTGCAATGTAGAAGTAGCGATAGAAGCCACCCAATAGCGAGGAGGCATCCGAGACCGGCTGCAGCGTGGATACCGTAATCATGTAGCGTTCGGCATCATTCTCTTCTGAAAGGGGAGCTATGGCCGCCCATATCCGCTCGTTCTTCTCGTCCAGTACCCCTTGCTTGAACAGTTCGACGGCAAGACCGTCTTCAAGCGGCAGCTTCAGCATGTCGGTCAGCTTCTCTTCCAGCACGAAGTTCAGCCGCATCGCATCTGGACTGAACCAGGATGCCGGCGTTGTTGGAATGAGCTCCACTTCTTTGTATGGTGTGACAGGAACGATAGGAGTAATCTTCGTTGGAATACCTGAGATGACAGGAGCCTTCGGCGAAGTATGAAAAATATAAATGTTCGGATCGTCCTGCTTGCGCAGACGGACCGCCTGCTGTGGACGTTCACCCAAAAATACTCGAACGTCCTTTCCCCGCTTCTCCACCACCCCCGTCAAGGAGTAGTGATCCACGTCAAAGGAAGCGGCGCGTGCCATCCATTTGTTATCGATATGCTGTCCATGGAGCTCGTCGTATAAGGCTCGAAATTCACTCTTCAGTTGGTTGGATCGCATCGTCAACGAGTACGGCTGGAAGAAAATAAGCTGCAGCACCATGAACAGTGCGGTGAACAATAAAAATCCGATCGCTGTCGTCCAGTACATTTTGACGGCAAGCCGCGGCTTGCCCGCAAATAATGACTTTTTCATCGGTATTTGTACCCGTTCCCCCTTACGGTTACGATGTGCTCCGCGTGCTCGCCCAGCTTGCGGCGCAGCCGCTTGATGTGCGTGTCCACGGTGCGGACATCCCCGAAATAGTCCATTCCCCATACCTTGTCCAAAATGTTATCGCGTGTAAGCGCTTGATTCGGATGCTGCGACAAGCAGCGCAGCAGCTCGAATTCTTTCGTCGTCAACGGCAGCACGGATCCGTTCACCCGCACTTCATAAGCCGCCTCGTCGATAACAAATCCCGTCTCCTCCGCACCGCTAGCCGGTTCCGCATGACTCCAGCGCTGCAGCAGCACTCGTATCTTCGCCGCCAGCACCTTCGGGCTGAACGGCTTCGTAACATAATCGTCGGCCCCGCTCCCATAACCGGTCAGCTTGTCTTCCTCTTCCGCTTTGGCGGTCAGCATGACGATGACCGCATTCGAAAAGGAACGGATGTCTTCACACACCTCGAATCCGTTCTTCCCCGGCATCATTACATCTAAGACGACCAGGTCCACTGCCCGCTGTCGCAGGAGACGGACGGCTTCCGCTCCATCTGCCGCTTGCATCACTTCATATCCTTCATCTTCCAAATAGTCTGCTATCAATTCACGTATTAGCTGCTCGTCATCCACGACGAGAATCGTATGCTCCATATGTTCGCCAGCAAACTCCTTTCCGTCCGTCATCAGGATTTTTTATATCCTGCACTCCTTCTAAGCTAGGCCATATTTTTCGGCCGTTACATGCCGATGTGACACGCAGTTGTCACTTAAGGAAGTTATGCTGTTGTCTGCAAGCGAATGAATTACCACCCATTATGGAGGATGCATTATGAGATTGCAACACAAGCTGCGCCGCGATTCCGTCATCGCGCTCGCCTTTCTCGCCCCCAGTTTATTCGGCTTTATGCTGTTCTATATTATCCCCTTTGCAATGGGAATGGTGTACTCCGTGCAGGATGGTTCGCAGGAAAGGTATTTCGTCAGATGGGACAATTACGCGGAGCTGATGCGTAGCGAATCGTTCCGCAAAGCCCCGTGAAACACAGTCTGGTTCACTTCAGTCAGGGCTCCCGTCATGCTCGTCTGCTCTCTCCTGATCGCAATGGCGCTCAATCAGCGCGTGTTCATCCGGCGCTGGCTGCGAACAGCGTACGTTCTGCCCCTCGTCATGCCGGTCGCTTCATTCGTACTCGTCTGGCAGACCTTATTCGATTGGAACGGTGCGAAGAAGTACGAGGGCGGCCTATATTCGATGCCAATCGGTGTCAGTCTCAGCATGATGCAGGCGAATACGCTTGTGCGCAGCGATGACAAAGTGATGCGCATCGTAGCGGATAAAGCGAAGATGTACTATGCGGGGCAAAAATCGCTGGATGAGGTGGTCCAATTCATCCAAAGCCGCGTGATAACTTATTTGAATGAATAGGATTCCGATGTCCAGACATACCGGTCCCGCTCCTCATGCGGGGAACGGGACTTCTTCTATCCGATTGTCGTGCGAATCTCGACTGCCTATTACCCGGCTCTGACCCGCTTCCGTTCAGAGTGCGGCGGGTGCGCTGCTGTCATCTCCGCTGCGTGCAGCATGTTGCCGATGCTCCACGATGGCCTGTGCCGAAGCAAGGCTTGGCTGGTGCGAGATGCTGACGTGAATCCGATAGGAGTCGCTGGGCAGGCCGAGGCGGTTCCAGGCCGCTTCGCTTACACACGCGTGCGGTTTGCCATGCGCATCGGGCAGCACCTCGATATCAAGGAAGCCGATCGTGCGGCCTATTCCTGTACCGAACGCTTTGACGACCGCTTCCTTCACCGCGAATCGGCCCGCCACCCATTCTGCCATACGCGTTTCCCGCTGCTTGAGCACCGCAAGCTCCGCCGGCGTCAGCACCCGCTGCAGGAAGCGGTCTTTACTCTTGCCGTTCAGAAGGCGGGTTACCCGATCCAACTCCAATATGTCATGCCCGATTCCATAAATCATAACACTGCTTCTTCCCTTCCTATCATCCGGATGTCGTAAATCCATTAGCAAAAGCGAGGATTTCGATAGTCCCTTTTGTACACGCACTAATACAGAGCATACAACTGCCGCAGCATGAGAATCAAGTACGGAGGGAAGCGGCGGTTCGGCTCGGCCCGCTCCCCATTCATGCGCTATTCGCCGATCCGCCATTTGACCAGATTGTTGATGACGAAGATCGTCACGACGCTATAGGCGAGCAAGACGACGCAGTCCAACATAACGCCGGTGGACCATCCGGCCAAGAGCACGTTCCGCATCGCGTCAGCCGCATACGTGGTAGGAAACAGATAAGACAGCCACTGCAGAGGCACGGGAAGCTGCTGAATGTCTACCATGACGGGAGACAGAAAAGTGACGAACATCATCAGGGCCTGCACCAGCATGTTCGTAAGCTGGTGATTCGGCGACCAGAAGCCGATGCATACGCCGATGCCGACGACACTCGCCAGCGAGAGGATGACGACAACCGGAAGCCCCCATGAGTAATGAAATTCGATGCCATAGCCCCATTGCCCAATCATAGCTAGAATAATGAAGGACGGGAGCGTATTCATAAGCCCGCGAAGCAAATTGGCGAGCACAAAGTTCAGCTTGGAGATCGGCAGCGAAGCATAATACGTAAAGTGGCCTTGATGCTTCTGCCATGAAATTTCTTGCCCCATGCCGTTCATCCCCATCACGATGACACCGAAGATGAGATTGCCCGCTATGATGCGAATCATCATCTCTTCGCTTGGATTGTCGGCGAAAAACGACATAAACAGTGTCGTCGTCAACGGAAACATGGTCGCCATCAGAACGACCCAGACCCAGCTATCCCGCACGATGGCGAATTGGATGCGAAACAGGATGGACAGCTCCGTCCAGATGCGCCCGGGACCGCTTATCGCAACGGCTGCCGAGGCTTGCTTCGGATTCATTGCTGGATTCATGCGCCACTCGCCTCCCGTTCTGCCTGACCGTCGATATGGAAATAAACATCTTCGAGGCTCGGCGGCTTCACAGCGTATTCCTCAATGGGCAGTTCTGGAAAATGAACGATATAATCGAGCACCTGACTCGCCGATTCTTTATCCACCAAGAGGATAAGCCGATTCTCTCCATTAATATGAAGATGTCCCCACTGCCTCATCGCTGCTGCCGCCTCTTCTCTTCGACCGAATTCCGTAATCAGCTCGAACTTCAGGCGTTGGTCCACCTTCTGCTTCAGCTTCGCAACGGCATCGATCGCAAGCAGCCGGCCGTGATTGATGACGGCCACCCGATCGACGACTTGTTCGGCTTCCAGCACGTTGTGCGTGACTAGAATGACTGTAGCGCCCTGCAAGTTGCGCTCCTTGATGAGATTCCAGACAAGACGCCGGTTCGCCGGATCCAATTCATTCGTCGGTTCATCCAGGATCATGACTGGCAGGCTGCCGATCATAACCGTCCCTATGCCGATCATCCGCCGCTGACCGCCGGATAGATGCTTGAGCTGCTTCCGGCGCAATTCAGTCATTCCCATCATTTCTAATAGTTCCTCGGCCTGACGTTCAGCCTCCAGCTTGGCCATTCCCCGCAGTCTTCCGGTGAACACCAACGCCTCTTGCACTTTGAGTGATGCCAATACGTGCGGTTCTTGTGAATAGTAAGCGACCTGCTGCGCCACACGCCTCGTCTGTTGAACCACATCTGTTCCGTAGAACGACACTTTCCCCTCCGTCGGCTGCAAGTGCCCGATCATCTGCTTGATTAATGTTGATTTGCCTGCGCCGTTCGGGCCGAGTACGCCCAGAATTTCTCCCTCCTGCACCTGTAACGTAATATCGACGTTCGCCTTTACCTTGCCCCGCTTATACAACTGACTGACATGATCGATTTCGTAAATGATCCGTGCCACTGGATCACGCCTCCTTCTCATCTCTCTATAAGAGGTTTACCCCCTTATTGAACCGTACTATGAGCATACATCGGCTCCTTGTCAGCCTGAAGCGCCTGCCGAACGAAATCGCGATCCTCCCCGAGACTAATCTTCTATTCATGCTGCGGACCGAGGATTTCATCCTGCTGCAGCACCGAGCGGGGGATTGCTAGCGCGAAAAACTTTTGTTAACCTATTGTGTATACTAATAGGTTAACATTGTGGACTCGTTAATCGAGATATTTGCAAGGGAGCTGGCACAAAATGAAGGAAACGATAAAGCAGGAGCTGCTACGCAAGGACCGGTCTTACGTCTGGCATCCGTTCACCCAAATGAAGGATTACGCTGATCGTGATCATGTCCTCATTGAAAAAGCGGAGGGCATCTATATATATGATGCCGATGGACGGCGATTCTACGATACAGTGTCGTCATGGTGGTGCAATCTGCACGGACACGGCCATCCACGGATTAAGGAAGCGATTCGACAGCAGCTGGATCAGTTCGACCACATCATGTTCAGCGGGCTGACACACGCCCCGGGCATCGAGCTGGCGGAACAACTCGTAAACATCACGCCTGCGGGGCTGAACAAAGTGTTCTACTCGGACAACGGCTCCACCGCGGTGGAAGTGGCGATCAAGATGTCATTCCAATATTGGCAGCAGATCGGCCGCACGTCGAAGACGAAGTTCGTCTTCTTGGACGGCAGCTATCACGGTGATACGCTTGGCGCGGTAAGCGTCGGCGGCGTTCAGCTCTATCATTCGCTGTTCAAGCCGCTCCTGTTCCACGCGCACCGCATGCCGGTGCCGGACCTGCGGCAGGCGCGCGCGGCCGGTCCGGAAGGCGAACGCGAGGTGGCGGAAGCGGCACTGGCGAAGGTGCGCGAGCTGTTCGAGCGCGAAGCGGACACGCTGGCCGGCTTCATCGTGGAGCCGATGCTGCAGGGCGCGGGCGGCATGATCATGACGCCCGCTGCCTACTTGCAAGGCTTGCGCGAGCTGTGCACGGAGCACGGCGTCCATCTCATCGCAGACGAAGTGGCGACTGGCTTCGGGCGGACGGGCAAGATGTTCGCCTGCGAGCATGCAGAGGTCAGCCCCGACATCATGTGCTTGAGCAAAGGGCTGACCGCCGGCATTATGCCGCTCTCCGCCACGCTGTGCACCGATGACATTTACGACGCGTTCTATGACGATTACGCGACGCAGAAGACATTTTTCCACGGGCACAGCTTCACCGGGAACCCGGTGGCCTGCGCCGTGGCCTTGGCTTCCTTGCGCCTGTTCGAGGAGGAACACACCCTCGAACAGGCACAAGACACCATTGCCGCGCTCGCCGAAGCGCTCGGCGGCATCGCCCAGCTGCCACACGTTGCCGATGTGCGGCAGCTCGGGCTCGTGGCGGCGTTCGACCTGTACGAGGATGCCGAACGCCGCCACCCCTTCCCGCCCGAGCGGCGCATCGGGGCGGCCATGTACGAGGCGGGCTTCGAGGAGGGACTCATCCTCCGCCCGCTCGGTGACACCCTGTACTACTGGCTGCCGCTATGCGCCACGCCAGACGACGTCCGCGACATCGCTGCACGCACCGAGCGTGTGCTCCGCCGCGTATTAGGCTAAACGTCAAAGCGGGCGGGAGCTGGTATACTTCAGCTCCCGCCCGCTCTTGTCTGTTCTATCCCATCGAGGCCTGCCCCAGCAGACTATCCAGTAGATAGAACGCCTTGATTAGGTCTACGCTGCCCTGAATCTTCATCATCACGTATTCCAACGGAGCCTGCATGGCAATTAGCGCCACCAACAAGCATAGCAGCAGAATCGTTAGTGCAAGCCGTCCCTTCGTGTACTTCCGGTGCAGCCAGTTCACTGAGATCCAGCACACGATAAGGGTAATTATAATATAGAGGAATGCCATGTCTGCTTCCACCAATGACCACTCCCGCCGACCTATCTCAACTTGCTTCTCTATTTATAAAATCTTAAGCTATATTTTACAACGCTCCAATCACTTACCCTGCAACATCCCTTTTCGTAAATACGACCCAAGAAATAAGATGAAATACGACAAAGTAGACCAGCAAAACGTAGACTGAGAAGAGCATCGTCATGTCCGGGCGAACCGGTGTGCCGTTCGCATATTGGCTTAGATTGACGTTAGCGAACAACAAATATTTTACCCACTCGAATTTGCTTAAAATATTGACGAGCGTATTGCCGATGAGCATAAACAGCAACGAGAAGGCTATCGCCATGGAAGAGCTGCGGAAAGTGGCGGAAATCATAAACGACATCGTCACATACATAATCAGCTCTATCGTTTTGAATCCATAATTTTGAAGAATAGCAACTAGCATCGAGCCTTCCTCCACCGCTCCGCCAGCGCCAATCGTAAGGGCGGGTCGAGAGATCTCTCCAAATCCTTCAAGAATCCCCCCCAGCGCAAAAGATACTACGAAGTTCAGCACGAGCAAAAATAGCGTGAATAGGAGTGTAGATATGTATTTGCTGAGCAGTATTTTAGTGCGGGAAGCCGGGCCGACAAGCAACAGCTTGATCGTCCCCCATGAATACTCGGCTGCGAGCATATCTGCCGCCACAATAACGGTTAAGAGCGTGATCAGAACCATCAAACTGGATGAACCATTCACTACACTCCATATCGTCACTTCGTATGGGTTCACATTGTGTTCCATATAGTATAGATTTTTGTTAATCTCGCCTTCCAGTTTGAGCTTCATGTCCGGGCTTGCATCAGCGCTATTCTCATCTATCTGCTGCTGCAGCCGTTGATTCGTCTCTGTAAGATGCTGCTTCCAATTGTTGTTTTGAATATTGGGATTTTGATCAATTTTCAAAATCGCTGTCAGTAACAGGAGAGCAAAAATTAGAACACCCACCATGGCCCATGTACGGGGACGACGAACTATTTTCATATTCTCGTTCTGAATGAGTCTGTAGAAATTAGACAATTTGCTCCCCCCTTGTCAGCTCCAAGAATCGATCCTCCAGCGATTGATTCGCCGTCCGAATGCCGTATACGTCAATTTCCGCTTGCACTAACGCTCTCGTTAATTCCGGAATCCGATCGCGGCCTGCCGTAATCTCCAATTGTCCGGCTTGTACAGCCATGGCGATATCAGGCAGCATTGCAGTCAGAACCTCTTTCGTCGGCTCAGGCTCTTCGACTTCAACGATGATGCGATGGGCAACCCTATTCTTCAGATCATTCATAGAGCGAACATCTATCAGTTTTCCAGCTTGGATAATGGCGATCCGGTCGCACATCAGCTCCATTTCAGATAGCAAATGAGACGAGACGATGACGGCTATCCCCTCCTGCCGCTCAAGGGTGCGCAAATAGTCGCGGAGCTCGCGTATTCCCGCCGGATCAAGCCCGTTCGTCGGCTCGTCCAGGATAAGGACAGAGGGTCTGTGCAGCAGCGCCTGCGCAACGCCGAGCCGCTGCCGCATGCCCAGCGAATAACGCTTCACTTTCTCGTGAATCCGGTTCTGCAGACCGACAAGCTTCACGACTTCATTAATTCGTTCGGTCGTCACGCCGGTATGCCGTCGCGCAAAATAAACTAAGTTTTGATAACCGGTAAGAAACTTATACATCTCTGGATTTTCCACAATCGCGCCAATGTGGGTCATCGCACGCTCGAATTGCTTGTTCACGGAAATGCCCTTCACATAAATTTCCCCTGCGGTCATTGCAATCAAGCCCACTATCATGCGGATCGTCGTCGTCTTCCCTGCCCCGTTCGGCCCGAGAAAGCCAAACACTTCTCCTGCCGGAACGTCAAAGGACACCTGATCTACAATCGTGCGCTTCCCAATTTTCTTGGTTACATTTCTGAGTTGAAGTACGGCATCTGCGCTCTTCATGGCATTACCTCCTGCACCATTGTCTCAATTACCAGCCTGCACTCGTTGTTCACGCTGTATCACGCTAAGTTCGTACACGCATGCGCGTCAATGTGCGGATGATGATATAGCCGATGATGGTGCCAAGCCCTGCGCCTGCCGCATATCCGAGGCGTCCGGGATAAAGCGTGTCATAACTCAAATTGCCGCTAAACAATGCCGCACATAATACAAATCCGACGATGAACAGCTTCTCAATGATTGGAAAAAGCACCAGCTTGCCATTGTTTTCAAGCGAATTACGCGAATAGAGCACCATGCCCGCGATGAACAGCAGCAAGGAGACGACTCCGACGAACGCGTATGGATAATTGCCGCCCTCATGGAATACCCAATTCGTTAAATTGAACTTTTCCCAGAACGTTCCGCACAATCGAAGTTCCATGTATATTGGCGTAATCATGAAGATATACAGAAGTTGCTGCAGCATGAGAGTAAAAAATTCATACAAGAACAAGCTGATAATGGAAAGCGCCGCTTGCAACGTCCAAGTCCCCGTAAAGGAGCCGATGAACAACGTAAATGTGTAGGCCGCCACCGTGACGAAGATAATGTGAAAGCCGCGACCGATAAAATCTATGACATGCACGTATGCTCCCACCTGCGACAGCTTGAGTACGAGTATATCCAATGCTACGCTGGCCGTAACGACAAACACGATATAAGCGACACTAACCAACCATTTTGTCACGTAGATAACCCACCGTGGATAAGGAAGCGCAAACGTCTGCTCGCTCATCTGATTGCGGCGCTCATGGCCGAGCTGCCACAATGACAGCAAAAAACCTCCGAGCACAAGCAGCAGCATAAAACCGCCATAGTTTCTGTGCAGCAGCCAATTCGTCTCCTGAGTTTTTGCCAAATACTTCACTAGTCCCACAATGACCTGCGGGGAAGCAAACCACACCTCCCGCATGTGCAGGTAAGCCGTTGAGAAAAAGCCGGCAATCATCATCAACCACAGCAGCACCCGCGTCTGTCGATATTCCTTCCACCACAACGCCCGCACAAAAATACTACGCTGCATCGCCGTCACCTCCCGATTTCCACATGAACCAATCTTCCAGCGAGAGCGGCAGCTCGTCGATGAGCATTGGCTCCTCACGTTTCAGCGCAGTAAACGCCTCGTCCGACTCCAGCATGACGGTATACACGCGGCCTACCTGCTGCAGCACGAATACATCCTCCCTTGCCAGCCAAGCAGGCGGTTCTGTCGCCGTAAAGACGACCTGCATCTTTTTCATGTGTTGACGCAATTGCTCCAAGTCCCATGTCTCATCCGTCCGGCCATCCCGCAGCAGCACGACGGTATCCGCGATCCGATCCAGCTCGTTCAGCATGTGCGACGAAATGAGAATAGAGGAATCCTTGCGCAGCGATTCGACGATGAGGCTCAATAGCTGCTTCTTGGTTACGGCATCGACTCCGTTCGTCGGCTCGTCGAACAGAATGAGGCGGGCCTTCGTCGACAAGCCAAGCGCCGTGCTGAACAGCATCTTCATCCCCTTGGACAACGTGCGGACCCGTTTATTCATCGGCAGCTTGAACCGTTCCATCGCCTCGGTAAAGTAAAACAGATCGAAGCTCGGATAAATCTGCCCATACCAAGCGGCGCATTCCCGAATTGTATACGCCTCAAGCGCCACGGGCGCATCCGGGACAAATACAACATCCCGCTTCAGCTCCGGATACTTATGTATGTCCATTCCCTCAAAGGCAACGCTCCCTTGATCCGGATCGTATATGCCGACCAGCGTCCGCATCAGTGTCGTTTTACCCGTCCCGTTGCGTCCGACGAGGCCCATTATGCGGCCGGGCTCAATCGTAAAGCTGATGCCCCGCAATATCGGCCTGCCATCAATCGCCTTATGTATCGCTTCCACTTGCATCATGATTCGTCATCCCTCCACCATACCTCGCATGCTTGTTCGACCATATCAATGAACTCCTCCCGTTCAAGACCCAAATGCTTCGCTTCTACAGCAATGCGGTTCACTTCATCCTTCAACTTCGTCATCCTCTCTTCTGCCATGGGCGGAGCAGCGGGTTCCGCTATAAATGTGCCTTTGCCCCGCAGCGTTTCAATGACGCCCTGACGCTCCAACTCCTGATACGCTTTGCTAACCGTGTTCGGATTTACGACCAACATGGAGGACAATTCCCGCACCGAAGGCACTTTTTCCCCGGGCTGCATCACGTTTTTAGCGACTAGTGCTTTCATTTGCTCCACAATCTGTTCATATATTGGTGTGGTACTTCGCTCTTGCAAACGAAACATGACATCCTCCTTTCTCCGTTCATTTCACGGCATGAATAGTGTGCTACTTCAACTAGTACACATAGTACACTCCGTATATGCACGTGTCAAGCTTGGATTCGCTCATTGCGCAAGTAGAGATAACCGCACATTAAATAATCTTTACATTAGGAGTTGCATGCTTCATTGCGGCTGTTCTATGTTACAATGAGGCGTGAATATTGTACTAGCAAGGAGGTAGGTTTAATGAGACATTCTTTTGAAAAAAGTTGGAAGGAACAACGCACGTTGCGTGGCGACGTATGTATTCCGGAGCAGCAGAAGAAGCAGGGCGTGCTTATTATCACTCACGGCTACAAAGGCTTTAAAGACTGGGGCATGTTCCCCTATGCGGCGGAACAATTGGCGGAGCGAAGCGGCCTACTCACGATCACCTTCAATTTTACATATAACGGTGTCGGTCCATCGCTCGACCGCTTTGATGAGCCGGAACGATTCGCCGTCAACACGTATGAGCGGGAGCAGGAGGATCTGACTGCTTTGCTTCAGTGGATCACTGGCGGGGATTTCAATGAATGGTTGCAGCAGGCCGCTCCCGGCCGTCGCATAGGCCCGGAAGCGCCTGTCTACCTGCTGGGACATAGCCGCGGCGGAGCAAGCTGCTTGCTCTATGCGCTCGATCATCCAGAGGAGATCGCAGGCGTCATTACATGGAACGGTGTAACCAATATGGATTTGTTCACCGCAGAGCAGAAGCACGAGATGCGAACATCCGGGCGTTCGAAGGTCGTCAATGCCCGCACCGGCGAAGCGCTGCCGCTTGACCGTGTCATGCTCGATGACTTGGAAGCCAACCGCGAGCGGTATGACCTAATTGGCCGCACTGCCTCCGCCTCTTTTCCTATGGCGCTCATTCAAGGCTCGGATGACCTGCCCGGCTTCCGTGACGGATCGGCCCGTCTCGTTGCGAGTTACCCAGCAGCAGAATGGATTACAATTGAAGGCGGCGGACACACCTTCAACGCCGTCCACCCGTTCCAAGGCACAACTCCGGAATTGGAAGCGGCGCTGGATGCTACGGCCAGTTGGTTGCAAGCCCAGTCCCGCTAGCTGCATGACATCATCGCATGATTCGCGTTTCTTCATACGCACCTTCTAATTGCATCAACTTCATCAGAGACATGAAGACAGGAGATGCCTTACCGTAATGTTAACGAAACACCAACTACTCACCGTCATTGTTATAACGATTGCGGGACTTTCCACAGCTTATTTGTTGCATTTCCCACTTATTATTGGCTTTGCCGCCGGCTTTTTCAGCCTGACTGCCCTTTCTCGGCGGCAAGGCACTGCTTGGCCCGTTCTTTTCAGGTACATGCGCGATGGCGCCAAGCATACGATAGAGGTCATCTGGATTCTCATTATGGTCGGACTGATGATTCCGGTATGGACCTTATGCGGCACGATTCCGTACCTGATTGAACAAGGATTGCAGTGGGTGGCTCCCGCCTTCATGACGACCCTGACGTTCTGGTTCTCTGCCCTCTTCTCCATGCTGCTCGGCACTTCGACCGGAACGCTCAGCGCCGTCGGCATTCCAATGATGGGCGTAGCGGCAATCGCCGGAGTGCCGTTGCCGCTGATGGCCGGGGCGTTAGTCTCGGGAGCATTCGTCGGAGACCGCTCCTCTCCGTTTTCGAGCACGCATCGCCTCGTCGCCGATTCGACCGGAACGACCGTCGGACGCCAGTATCCGGCGCTTGTGCCCACGACGCTGCTCGGCTTGGCAACCGCCACGGTCATCTTTGTCCTATTCGACATCGCAGGAGGCTGGTCGGTGCCAGCCGAGGCCTTGCGAATGGAGGAATTCCACAGCAGCTTCACATTCAGTCCGTGGCTCATCTTACCCGCAGCGGCTTTAATCGTTGCGATTTTGCTGCGTTGGAAGACGCGCTATGCCTTCATGCTGGCCATCGTGACGGCGATCATTATCGGCTCTTGGCTGCAAGGAACCGAACCATCCGCCTGGCTGAACGGGATGCTCTTCGGGTACGGAAATGCCGCACTTCCTTCTCTGCATACGAAGGGGGTGCTGCCCATCATTGAGCTTGTCTTGCTAATCGCGCTGGCCGGGGCGTTTAATGGGATTTTGGAATCGACGCGCAGCCTGGAGCCGTATATGGCCGCATTTATCGGAGAGAACACTTCGATGCCCGGAGCGACCACCCGTGTCGGCCTATACGGACTCGCGCTGGCACTCGTCTCCTGTACCCAGACGCTGCCTATCATGATGGCGGGACGAAGCGTGCTCCCGCTCTGGTCCGAGCGGTTCCCGAAGGAGCAATTATCCCGGGTCGTGGCTGATACCGCGCTTATTTTTGCGGCAATAATCCCTTGGAACATGCTTGCTGTGCTATGCGGCACCATATTAGATGTTCCCGTTCACTCATATGCGCCATATGCTGTCTTCTTATGGAGCTTACCGCTATGGACGTTAGCCATGTCTTGGCTGAATCAACGCCGATCGCAGATTGTGCGTCGCGTCTCGTCGCTTTCGAGCTAGTCGCGTGGACACAGGACACGTTCTAACCTCTAGAACGGGATAAAGCCATTTCAGGCGATCAAATGTCGCAAATGTGCCACATCCCGTTCGCTTGTTTTTTCGTTTCAGTCTGATAAAATACGGGTAATCTTTCAGATAGGCAGTTGTCTGGGATGACAGCAGCAAGGAGGATACCATATGACAACCATTTACTCGGCTCTAAGCACAAGCATTGTAAGACAGCAATCCATCTTCGCGTTGCAGCAAGTGTTGGTATCGCTTACACAACGTTCAGTGGAACAGTGTCATGTCCGGTTTGTTGAACCTGCCCTGTTTCCCGAGCACAGTATACTGATTTACAGTCAAGATGAATTGAATCATCCCGAATCTCCCCTGCGGTTGAAAAGCACCCTCCATGCGGATGAGATGCTGATTGCCTATATCGATTCCCGTGGTCTGCTCATTACCGCCGGCTCGGAAGCGACTATGGAACAAGCATGCCATCTCGCATGCAAGCTGATCTCTGAGCAATGCGCTTTACCGGCGAAACGTCCGCGATTAAAAGAATTGTTCTGGCGCGGCTCAGCCAGCAGCATATTTCAGGCAGTATAACCATATCAGGCTTAATCTCAATAATTGAAATGACATGACATGATCATGAACTGCCAATGCGCAGTTCTTTTTCTTTATATCCGCATATCCGCAATGATTGGAAAAACCGTTGCAAGTTCCTGCTCAACCTGCTGCTATGAAAAGTGGCGGCGAATTGAAGTTAGTACGGAGCTGCTGGCGATGATCATCCGTATCTAGTCGCACTTATGTCCATTCTCCCCTGAACTCAGAAATCCAAGAAACTGGACAGCTAGTATACAGATTGGCGGCCGATTGAAGTAAATAGGAAGCTGCTGGCGACGAACATCCGTATCTATATAAGTTGAATTATTGAATCACTTAGAATCTAACACAAAGACGATCGATGATGGACAAGGGATATTTCATGATCTCGTCCATAAACTGCTGAACATTTTTGCGGATTTCGGCGACTGTGTGA
>NZ_JAMAWB010000038.1:0-33276 GCF_023713585.1 Paenibacillus sp. MER TA 81-3 | reverse complement strand
AATGTGAGTAACTCATGATTGATTCCTCCGTGTAATGGTTGTTGTGGTGACTCCATTTTACACGAATCAATCATGAGCCATTTTTTTATTTAATGGTAACTGTCGCACTTCATATTACAATCCGTCACGAAAAAATAAATGGAGAACAGGAGCCTCGAAGCATTTCGAAGCATCACCGTTCTCCATATCAGACCTTAATCGCTATACCTTAAAGCGCGCCACATGCGCCTGCAGATCTTCCGCCATCTTGGCCAGCGCCGTGGACGAGGAACTGACCTCCTCCATCGCGGCAAGCTGTTCTTCGGTTGCAGCGGACACATTCTGCGTGCCTTCCGCGGATTGCTCAGCGACCGCCGTAATTTGCTGTACCCGGTTGACCGCTTGGTCCGTATCCTGGGACATTTGATGCGCATAGACACTTACGTTCTGAATCTGTTCTGCGACCTGTCGGATCGCCTGCAGAATCTGTTCGAAGTAGTCGCCAGCTTGTTGGACTACGTCGATGCCGACTGTCACTTCCTTCGTTCCCTGCTCCATCGATTGTACGGCTTGATTCGTCTCCGATTGTATCGCATCAATTAAGGTTGCAATTTGCTGCGCATACTGTGCCGTCTGCTCGGACAGATTCTTCACTTCGCCGGCAACGACAGAGAATCCGCGGCCTTGTTCGCCAGCGCGTGCCGCTTCGATCGATGCATTGAGTGCGAGCAGGTTGGTCTGCGAGGCAACGCCGTGAATGACCTGTGCGATGCTGTCGATCTCCGCGGACCGCTGCCCGAGGCGCTTCACGATCTCCGCAAGCTGCAGCACTGTATCATGGATGGCGCCCATCTGCTTCGTCATCGATTCCATCGATTGATGGCCTTCCTGCGCGCTGTCGGAGGCATTCCCCGCTGAATCAGCCACCTGACGGGCATTCAAGGCAATTTGTTGCACGCCAACCGACACATCATGAATGGATTGCACGCTATTTTCTACATTGCGCACTTGTTTCTCCGTGCCATCCGCTACTTCCTGAATCGTAACGGCAATATGCTCGGTCGCCTTGCTCGTATGCTCCGCATTGGCGGAGAGCTCTTCAGCGGACACTGCCACCTGCTGCGCCGTGGCGTTAATATCCACAATAAAGCTGCGTAATTGCCCCACCATCGTGTTGACCGCCTGTGACAACATCCCCACCTCATCCTTGGTACGGACGGATATCGGTTCAACGGTCAATTCGCCAATCGACACCTGCTCCGCTACAACAGCCACTTTAGCAATAGGTCTTGTAATACTGCGGGATAGGATGATTGCGATGAACATGACCAAGATAGTGACGAAGAGCATGATGACCGTAACATTGGTCTTCATCGAAGATACAGCCGAGGTAATGGACGTTTCCGGTATATGCAAATAAAGGCCGTACCCAGTAGCCTGAATCGGGGAGTAGGCTACCACGTAGGATTCACCGTTATCTGTATAATGGTAAGAAGATGCCTCATTCTCCTGCTTCAGCAAAATGCCGCCTAAATCCGAAGCAAGCTCAAGTTCGCTCACTTTTTTTCCGAGCCATTTCTTGTTCGGATGCAGCTGAATCTGCCCCAAATTGTCGACTATGATCGGATAGACCGCTCCGTTATCGATGTACAGATCCTGCAGAAAGCGATCGGCGAACGCCTCGAAGTTAATAAGACCGGTCAGCACTCCGATGACGTTCTCTTGCTTCCCTTTGACCGGCGATGCGACGATAATGGAGCGCTTGCCTGTCGTCTTCGCCAATATAACGTCGGTATAGCTTGATTTGCCTTTCAATCCGTTCTGGAAAAATGGACGCTCAGACAAGTCGATGCCGACACTGTCTGGGAACGTATCCGCAATTACGATGCCGTCTGAACCTATATACGTATTGCCGTCAAACACATTCGCACTCTTCGTAAATTGTTGGATAAACTCAGCCTTCGCCGCTTGGTCAGTTGAACGAATGTCTGTAGTGAGGGACAAAATGTCCATTTGCGACATGCGCTCCGTTAACCATTGATTCATAATAAGCGACGTACTTGTAACTAATTTCACGTATGATTCTGTTTGTTTGTCTACCAACTGCTTCGAACTGAACTGATATAAATACAGGGATGTAAGCAGCAGCGGAATTAATGCGACGATGAGAAACCACGCCGCCAGCTTATTTCCCAGCTTCCCGGTAAACCGTGATAACAACCCGTTTCTAGCCATCGCTTTGTTGAGAAACGGTTCCAACTTTCCCATCGGTTTCATCTCCATTTCCTACCTCTAGCGCCGTCATTGCGTTGCGACGGCAGCAGACTGCCGGTACCTGCCCGGCAGTCTTCCGTCTCACACATCCATTTAATTAATAGCCTAGCGCCGCTCCTTCGCCCCGCGGATCGGCACCGCCGAATTTGACGTTGGTGTCCGGATTAATCAGGATGACACCTGATTGGCCAACCGTATCCGTGTATTCGGCAATCGGCTGCACCGGATGGCCGCGCTTCACGAGTTCATCCCGTACCGCCTGCGGAACGCGTCCTTCCATCTTCAGATCGTTCGACGAGGATCCCCAGTTGCGTCCATGCAGCCATCTCGGCGCTTCGATCGCATCCTGCACTGTAAATCCGAAGTCGACAATTCGCGTAATAAGCGCCGTCTGTGTCTGCGGTTGCCCTTCGCCGCCCTGCGTGCCGTACAGCACATATGGCTTATTTCCTTTTAAGAGCATCGCCGGATTCAACGTATGGAACGTGCGCTTTTTCGGTTCCAGCTTGTTAATATGGTTCGGGTCCAAGGAGAAGAAGCTGCCCCGATTTTGCAAAATAACGCCGGTGTCCTTAGCGACGACGCCTGCACCGTAGTCAAAGTAATGGCTCTGAATCAAAGATACGGCGTTGCCGTCCTTATCCACGAAGCCAAGCCATACCGTATCCCCTTTTGGATCGAGCGGCTTGACGGATTCTGCCGCTTTCTTCATATCAATGCGGGCAGCCATGTCTTGGCCATGCTGCTTAGACAACAGCTGGTCAAGCGGAATATCAACGAAATCAGGGTCAGTCAGCCACTTGTCTCGATCGGCAAATGCCTGCTTGGTAGCCTCCACGATAACATGGTAATAATCGGCCGTGCCTTCCCCCATACTCTTCACATCAAAGTTGTTCAAAATGTTGAGGATAGACAATGACGCCATGCCCTGCGAGTTCGGCGGAACGTTGTACGCTGTATATCCGCGGTAATCGACAGAAATCGGCTTCACCCAATCCGCTTTGTGCTCGGCAAAATCCTTCTTCGTCAGCACTCCGCCATTTTCCTGAATGTCCTTGACGATTTTATCGGCGATTTCACCTTTATAGAAGGCGTCTGCCCCTTTGTTCGCAATTGTCTGCAATGTCTTGGCCAAGTCCTTCTGCACCATGACTTCACCTGGTTTATAAGCTTCCCCGTTCGGCTTCAGGAAGGTGTCACGGAAGCTTTCGAAGCGCTGCAGGTTTTTCAATTCCTTGTCGCTTGTATCTAGATTCAGCTTCGTCCAGTACTCCTGATTCGGCGTTACCGGGTAGCCATTTTCCGCATATCCAATGGCCCGTTCCAGCACTTTGTCCCATGGCAAATGGCGGTCCATCGATTTTTTAGCATATTCATAAGCTTCTCCCCAGCCAGATACCGCCCCCGGCACAGTGTTGGCCGCAAGATATCCGCGCGATGGGATTTTGTCATACCCTTTATTTTTATAAAAATCGATGGTGACGTTCTCTCCCGATCGCCCGCTCGCGTTCAGCGCCTTGACTTCTTTCGTCTTGGCGTTGTAGATCAGCCAGAAGCTGTCTCCGCCAATGCTCGTATAGTGCGGGTAGACGACGGCGAGCGTGGATGCGGCCGCAATGGCGGCTTCCACGGCGTTGCCCCCATCCTCAAGCGCTTGCAGAGCCGCCGCGGATGCCAAATAGTGAGGCGTAGTTACCATTCCGTTCTGAGCCATCGTCGTCGGACGGTTGGCTGCACCGGCTGCTGAGAAGGAAGTCACAAAAAGCAGACAAGACATTAGCAACATAGACCACTTTTTAAAAGTAAACCGCATGATTACGTCATTCTCCTTCCATCGTGTGCATATTGTAGAATCAAGAAAATAAAAAAAGGCGCCCCCATTGTCACCTTCTTCATCATAAGAATCAGGATGGCAGGCAACAGGCTGGCATCGTCTGCCGGAAGGAAGACATTAGCCCCTGTAGCTTTGCGGCACATTCTCTCGAACGGTGTGCCTTTTTCTGTTATTACATGCTTATTTTTTCATATATTCATATACATAATTGAAAATTATCTTCTTCTTCGAAACCTATCACTCAGAAGCGGCCGCTCCTTCACTATCATTTATCGGTTATTGCAGTGAAATTATGTATATTGCATGCCTCACATTTCCAAGATTGTCATATATCACGAGTTGTGATCAGTAACGAAATGTTCCGTTCGTGCAGTGGCATCAGACGACAGTGATTCGCTTCAACCGCTCCTTTGCTTCATTCTCCCCTTCCATCAGGAGGAAGCGGCTCCTTTTATGCGGTCGGCTCACTCTCCTCATTGGCTTACGTCATGCCGTTCGCGCAAGATATGACCGTCTGTCTTTTCCGTAACATATCCCTCCTGTGTCATGTCATTTGTGTATGATATTACGTGTACCTTTTCCTCGACGTTATCACTCCTGATTATATGGGAGAGTGCACATAAGGGCAGGGTAAGGACAGGGCTCATAAGCCTTCTCACCGAGTACCGCTTCACAGTACTGCCTCAAGCCTTTTGCAAGAGCCCCAAAGTCCAATTGAGCACAATAAATCAATATGTCCAAGTCGTGCACAACAACACTAATTCCTTGCAATACACTCAGTCGTGCACAACATATCTGCAATACGTCGAATCACGTGCATTTCACGAGTGCAACGGAACCATAGGGGTTCAGACTCGCTCCAGCTGCCACAACGAGCGCTTCGGGACCGCGCGCGTTGCCAAGCTTTGGGCAGTGTAGCAGCCGAGCGCTGCTTATCGGTGACCAAGCGTATTGAAGCAGCACTGCCATTGGAAAACATCCAATGGAAATTCACATGTTAAGCGGAAATGGTGCAATCCACTGGAAAACCTCCAATGAAATCAGTCCTAGTCCGGTGAAGCAGCCGAATATTAGGTCATTTGACTGTACAGTATCCAATGGAAGTTTCCTTTCTCCACACAACCTCATCAATCTATTGGACGAAATCCAACAGACAGAAGCACAGCAGCTCAAAACGCACAAAAGCAAGAAGCATTAATCTACATATGAGCATCGATGTTATCCCTCCTGATTGTATGGGAGGGTGCACATACGGACAGGGCATATAAGCCTATCACCGAGTGCCGCACATACAGTGGATCCAGTACAGTTGCAGGCCATTTTCTGGACCTGGTCGCTGGAAACTCAGCAGATACAATAGAAGCCGCAGAACATCACAGTCATGATTAAAAAGGAAGAAAAGCTGTCATCTGAATGAAGGGGAAAGTGAGACGATACAAAAAAGAGGCCTTGCGGGCCCCTTACTCCATTTTATGTATTCATTCTGCGGTCAAATGTCGCGAGCATATCTGTGGCAATGCGATGGACAAGCTTCACGTCGTCCGGTTCCCTGCCCTTAAGCAGCTTCACATGCAGCTCAAGTGTACCGGCGATACCGAGACGTTCGGCGTCTACGTTGGCTGTATCGAACGCGAAGAAATCCTCAATACTTACGTCAAGCGCCCGAATCATCCGCTCTAGTGAATTCAACGAAATATTAATGCTGCCGCGCTCGGCACCTCCGATGTACGAAGCCTTCATTTCACATTTGTCTCCGAGCTCCGCTTGGGTATATCCTTTGAACTTGCGCAGCTGTCGAATCCGATCTCCTAAAAATATTTTCAAGTCCGCCATTCCGTTCACCTCATCCTAAGCATATAAGAAAGCTATCGCGATCAAAATACCATTATGAATGCCATTATTGTTTTTATTATATATAAATGTTATTATGTCAATATAGAAGTAATATATGTCTTCGAGGTATTCATACCCTCGATGGTATCCTTCCTGGCTGTATGGGAGAGTACACATAAGGTCGCGACACGGAAGCCTTATCACCGAGCGCTGAACTTGGCCCTCCCGCGACTGGACTCTCACCGGCAAGAAGATGCGTGCTTCTGGGCACGCCAATCCAAAAAAAAGAGGCTTTGCAGGCCCCTTCAATTATGTATTCATTCTGCGGTCAAACGTCTCTAACATATCTTTGGCAATGCGATGGACAAGCTTCACGTCGTCTGGCTCCCTGCCCTTAAGCAGCTTCACATGCAGCTCAAGTGTGCCGGCGATACCGAGGCGTTCGGCGTTTACGTTGGCTGTATCGAACTGGAAGAATTCCTCAATGTTTACGTCAAGCGCCCGAATTATCCGCTCTAGCGAATCCAGTGAAATATTAATGCTGCCGCGCTCGGCACCTCCGATGTATGATGCTTTCATTCCGCATTTGTCCCCGAGATCCGCTTGGGTATATCCTTTCAGCTTGCGCAGCTGTCGAATCCGATCTCCTAAAAATATTTTCAAGTCCGCCATTCCGTTCACCTCATCCTTAGCATATAAGAAAGCTATGGCGATCAAAACACCATTATGAATGCTATTGTTGTTTTTAGTATATATAAATGTTATTATGACGTTATAGAAGTAATATATGTCTTCGAGGTGATCGTGTGATACCTAGAATCCACAACGTTCAGGACGTCGTGTTGTGTAATGAACGGGATGAACACCTATGGTACCAATTTAAGGCGATGTACATGCTTGGGAATGAACAAATCGTTGTGCTTCATAAAGGGGACTTCAACTACGGATTCGAAATTATGGACCAAGACAAGAGCAGTTATCTTCAACAGCTGTCATATCATCGAATCAGCATATTAAAAAAGAAGTATCCCACCGTGTTTCACGACCTCCAAGAATCGACCATCACACACACGGCTCCGCTAAGGCTGATTGCCTTTACGTACAACGAATTCAAGACAAAGAGCAATTATCGCATATGCATTTCATTCGCATCGGACGAGCACCCGCTCGATGCGTACTCCTTTTTCCTGCAAACGGGTGCGGATTATGTGCATTTCCTGAAAGAACCTAAGCCTCCAGATGAACAAAATGACGACTAACCGACGCACCAAGATATAGACCCGCCCTTTCCTAAGGTGTGCGGTCTATTTCATTTGTTCTGCTATGCTGTGCATCAATTATACAACCGCAAGAGAAGAAAAATAGATTTATCGTCTTGTCTCACCCACATGGCTCATACAATGATCTTGTACACCTGCGCCTTCATTTATTTCAAAGGAGGGATATTCATGTCTTGTACACAGCCTGACAAACAAAAAGTCGAATTAAGCGCCGTACCGGTACCATCAGATATTTCAGGAGCGCGAGGAAGTGGCAGAAGACGGTTGTTTATTAGCGATAATCCCGAATCGATTAATGACAGCGTGCCGTTCGTCAACCATATGGCCACGGTATGGCATGATACGGTAAAGGATAGCAACAGCGTATCGTACCGCGTGTTTCTGTGGCATTATAATCGGTTGGACATTCCCGTGCGGGCGGCGGTCACGGTCAGCAATGATGGCGTTGCAGATAGTACTAATATGATTCAAATTTCCAAAGTAAGTGTACAGGAAGTGTTGCATACAGAAAATTTTCTTGCAGCAGGATTGTGCATGGCCAAAGCCCTCATAGGCGGGACATGGAATATTCGCCCTCCCGTGGACAAGTCAGTTCAAGGCGGAGACATTGGCATCGTATACGAAATGCAAATGAATCCCAATACATTAAGCGGTGCTGTTGTGGAGTTTACAGTGAAACAGAAGAAGAAAAGGAAGAGAGCGTTGCAGTTTATGGTACGTTCGGTATTGGCCAACCATGATTGTGCAGAGCTCAGAACGCACCGGGAGCCGCCTGTAACGCCGAATTCTCCCCACCCGCGAGGCTCTTGGGATTTTGCGGACATTCGGGGCAACTCGATTTCCTTTGATGTAAGGCAAGGGGAGCAGAGCGTGAGCATCATGGGCAAAGGGAATGACTTTCTGTACAAAGCAGCCTTAAGCTATGACCCGGAACACGCCTTTGATAATAAAGGACAATATGGCTCCAAATATAAAGTATCGGTCCGTCTTATCAACCGCACGTATAAAGCGAAGCAAGTGGCTGTTTATCTTAATCCGCGCGGCGGAGCATTTGCAGGGGCCGTCAAAATAAAGGGCGTCACGTACGGGGTGCCGATCGTCAAAGCGCCGAATGAAGCTTGTGAACTCATGAATGTAACGGTAAGGGCTCATAGTGTACTCAATATCCCACTAGAGATTGCCATTGCCGGCGCGGCCTCCTCTCCAATCGCTATCTTGTGCAGAACCTTGAACTAGGAGGCAGTGCAGGGCTAGCGGCAGGTGGTGGTAGGTTATAGGTTATAGGAGTGGCGATAGCAGGCGCTGGGGCAGCGGTCCTTGCGACTGAATCCAATCAAGGAATCCAGCAGTTTTTATGGCTCTTAACGAGTACTTACTATTAGCATGCTGTCTCTGCTCATTTGTACAGTAATGCCTTTGCACATTTAACTTACTATGCTCACATCCATTGGATTTCGTACAGTAGATTGTTGAAGATGAGCGCCGAGAGGGTGCTTCCATTGGAAATGGTACAGTCAAATGGCCTCAAGTACGGCTCTATCACTGAAATAGGGGGATTTGATTGGAGATTTTCCAGTAGAATGAACCATTGCCACTTGAAATGGGAACTTCTATTGGATCTTTTCCAATGAACGAGCCGATTCTCAGCGCATGCCATGCTACGCCCGGCTATCCGTTCATAGTGCGCGCAGGCCTTCCATAGCGCACAATGCGGCTCAAGCGGCGCGGCTAGCGCAGGTTGCCAATGCCGCAATAGCGCACGGCGGCCTTGCGCACAGCGCGTGCCAATAAGACGCGCTACACAACGGTGATAGACCACATCCCATAGCGGAATGCGGTCTATCTGGTTCAGAGCGGGCGCAGCGAACGCGCTGCCCGCATGCTACCCGCCTTTGACCGTAGCCAAAGGCTTGCATCTCGCCACTACGCCGGCAAGTCCGGCCCCAACGACGCTCTCTATAATTTGCTCCACATCCTTGTAGGCTTGCGGCGATTCGTCGATAATCGATTCCAGCGTGCGCTGGTTCACGACCACCTCGTCCTCCGTGCCAACCCGCAGCGAAGCCGCGAACTCGTCGACCGTCACCAGCTGCTTCGTGGCGCTGCGAGACCGGACGCGCCCCGCCCCATGACAGATGGAATAATAGTTCGCCGCCCCTGCCTCACGGCCAACCATGAGATAGGACGCGCTGCCCATCGAGCCCGGGATGAGCGCCGGATGTCCAGTTGCCGCATACGGCTTCGGATTGTCCGGGTGCTGCGGCGGCAACGCGCGGGTCGCCCCCTTGCGGTGTACGAACATGCGGCGTCCGTCATGGCTTTCTTCCCACGCATAGTTGTGCATTAAATCGTACAGCGTGCTCATCTCCACCTTCGTGCCGAACACGTCGCGGAACGCCTCGCGGATGCCATAAGCCATCAGATGCCGATTCACCACGGCATAGTTGAGCGCTGAATACATCAGATGAACATAGCGCTCTGCCACGGGTTCGGCAAGCGGCGCGAACACGAGCTTCGGATCGGCCGTGCCGCTGCCGATCGAGCGCATCCACTGCGCCATTTCTTTGCTGCAGAGTTGACTGACGGCGCCACCCCAAGCGCGGGAGCCGGAATGGATCATGACGATGACTTGGCCATCGAACAATCCCCAAGCTTCCGCGACCTCCCGGTTCGACTCGTCGATTTCCACGGCTTGGATTTCTGCAAAGTGGTTGCCGCTGCCAAGAGTTCCGAGCTGACGGTGGGAGCGGTGCCACGCCGCTGCCGGCATCGCGTCCAGCACGTCCTCGTCGAACGCGAACTTGCTGTGCTCCACATGAGTTAAGGACGTCGCCTTCTTCGGCGTATAGGCATCTGGCACATATTTCTTCGGCAAGCCATGGAGCCCTTTCACCAACACATGCTCCAAGCGGATGTCAGAGAAATGACCACGCGCATGGGAATCGATGGGGATCATCTTTTCTATCGCCTTCACGAGCTTGCGCCGCAGCTTCACATCCTGCAATGCGTCGCGGTGCAAATTCGTGAGATGGACCCGCATGCCGCAACCGATATCGCTCCCGACGATGGAGGGAGATACGTAACCGTTGCTCGCGTTCCAGACCGCCGTTGTGCCGATGCACGTTCCGACACCGACATGAACGTCCGGGGTATAGCTCATATAGACCCGGTTCGGAATTTGCAAATTGTTGTTGGCCATTCCAAATACTTTGGCCCCCAAATCATGGTAGAGGGCATTATTGGCATAGACGTGCAGCGTCCCGGCAGGCAGCTCCATTGTGCGATAATAGCACTCCTGCTCCTGCTCCTGCCCATTATATAAAGAATCATTTGTATACATATATTTTAAAGTTCCTTTCCAGTTTCCGTTCTGCTCTGTTCCAAAAATCACAAAAAAAGACCGCAGACTCTCGTCCTGCGGCCATCCGAACATACAAAAAAGCCACAGACTTCATCGTCCATGGCCAAGCAACCGATATTAGCCTCCCCCGAGGGGGATCGCTCGATTATCTTGTTCTCACTCCGTAGAGGCCGACGAGAGACCGTTCACTATCATTATGCAGTTGCACTGTCACATATTGATTCCATGTCATCTTCATCAACCTCCTTTTTCCAAAATGTATACTCATCATAAAATGGTAAACCCGTAAATGTCAACCCTTATTTTAGCAGAAAAGAAAAGATGCGGCGCTAGGAGTAAGAAGAACTCGCTTCTCCTCGCCGGCTTCTGGCCACCTCTGCTGAGCTTGTCTTCCTGCGCTTCGCCCCGATGAACAAGCTTGCGAATGGCGAGTGCTGCAGCCATCTGGCGATAAAAAGCGATGCCCCTGCAACCACTACAAACGTCAATACAGTAGCGATCAGGTGAAAGCCTTCCAGCGATAGCTGGCGGGTAAATCGGGACACCAGCGCCAGCACGAGCGCATGCACCAAATATCCGCCGAACGAATACGTTCCGGCCATCCGCAAGAACAGCTGCATCAATCCGCCTCGCTTCTGGATATGCAGCGCAATCGCGTAAATGAGCAGCATCTGCACTACGATGAGCACGAAGACAGTCGGCTTCAAATACGTCGAGATATTCAAGTTAATTGGCGTGATCCCTGCGGACAGCAGATCATAACCGATGAAGATGTAGCACGCGATAAAAATAAATAAGTTCCAGGAAGCAGCCTGCTGCACCCACTGCCGCCACCGCTGCAGATGAAGCGCGCACACAATGCCAAGCGCAATGTAGAAAAAGTAAAATATGACGATCATCGTCCGGTGCCCGGCAAGCACTTGTCCAATTCCGCCGACCGATTCCGCCCACCCCGCGGCCTTATAGTATGACCAATACATGAGACCTGCATAAGCCGCTCCGAGCACGAGCAGTATCCCCGTCACATGGCGTACGGATATGACTCCGAACCAAGTGAATAGCCGCTTCCGCACAGCCTGCACGAACCGTGCCAGCCACGGGTAGAGGAGGTACAGCTGAAAGATCATCGGGATGAACCATAATTGATATCCGTAAGTCGGCGTGAGAAACTGCTGGCTCAGCAGCACCCAGCCTTCCTTCGTCAGCAGTTGCCCTTGCAGCGTGAATACGCCGTATATCAAGGTCCACAGCGCGAAAGGCACGAGCACGGACTGCGCGCGCCGCTTGATGAACCGACCGTAATCAAGAGAAGCATCGTAATTATAGAACAAGATGACGGTCGACAAGAAGACGAAAGTCAACGTTCCGTATCGCGTAAAGTGATACAGCATCCCCAACATGACAGCATCCCCAGGCAAAATATCCGCACGATAGATGTACTCGCCAATGCTATGCTGCAGAACGATAGCAAAAAAGGCGAGCGCACGCATAATCGTAATCTCTTCAATTCGTTCTTTTTCACCTGATTGGATAGGTGGTTTTGTGGTCATTGCCCCAATCCTCTCGTTTTCATAGTTTGAAGGTAAGGAACCATTATAAACCATTAACCTGAAAAAGAGATGAAAAAGAGATGTAAATATTTACAAAAACATTAGAGACCTGAATCCAATTCCCGCAACCGCGCCTTAACCGCCCGCTTGCGGTACATGTTCTGTGCAGTCTCAGCCATATCGTGAATCATGGAGCGGTTCATGAAGGAGCCGAGCACCATGCCGAGCACGGGAATCGACTGAAACAGCTTCTTCCACCCGAAGCTATCGGTGAACGAGGCCATCGTCTCCCGCCAGCCCTGCACTTCAGAGATGGCATCACGAGCACGGTCCGGATTATCATAATCGGCCAAGTCCTTCAAGATGGCCCGCTTTCCGACGACGTCCGACGTAGCCAACTGCATGCACTTGACGATAAAGACGCGCTCCCTCACATCGTTCGGATGATAGCCGTAGCAAATCGCCGTCTCCTGCAGCACCTTCAGCCCCAACCCAAGCACGGCGGGAATATCGATGGCAAGCGTAAAGATGCCGCCGAACCCGGTCGTCGCCCCTTGAGCGAACGCCATCGTCTTGTTCGCCTCCCGCACCTGTTCCGCCACACGATCGCACACGGCGAGCGGCATGGCCTCCACAAGCGCGATGTCTGGCTCCGCATACTGCCCCGCCGTTGCCGGATCAGCTTCTTGCCAATTCGCATGCAGCTTCTTGAGCACACTCTTCTCCTGCACCAAGTAATTGCCGCCGGTATGCAAATAGCTGCCCAATTCATCCAGCAGCTCGGCAATCTTCTGCTGCAGCCCTTTCGGCGTAAATCGATCCAGCAGCGTGAACGGCATCCGCCCGATTTTTTCCAAAATCGACAAATCGCGCTGTTCCTGTTCCCACGTTTCTATTTCTTTTAGCGCTTGCTCCAGCTCTGCTCGTTGTTCCTGCATCATCCTTCGCTCCAACCTCCACGATGTGCGCATACATACCCATAAGTTTCATTAAACAGTTGTACGCTGCATGAAGAATACCGTTTCGGCTGTTTTACACGGGCTCGCCGTAAATCAATTCCTTCAACGACTGGGCCTCTGCCTTTTCCCGATCATCCAGCAAACCATCGAACTCATATACGTACGTGCCGTTGTCCGCAATTTTCAAAATAGCCGCCTTCTGCTTCACGAAGTGCTCCAACAAGCTGCTCGCCTTCTGCACGCTTATGCGGGTATGCATGGCTAGCTCGGCAGGGGTCAGGCGCCCTCCGTGACTCGCCGCCAAGACGAGCGTGCGCTTTCCAACTCCTCTTGCTTGCGCCGTCTCCGCTTCATGACCGAAGCGAAGCACATCCAGCCGCCAAGCAATGCGGGCATAACGCCGACCAACAGCACCAGAGCCAGCTGGGCGCCAGCCGACATTTCCGAATCCGTTCCAATGATGGAGCCTGTAACAATCATCAATCCGAATACCATGATGATAATGCCTGCGAACATTAACACGTGCTCTTTTATAATCCGTCCATATTGGGGCGGCGAATTCTCCACCATACGACTAACCCTCTCCAGTTGAAAATATTGTGACGATTATGTACGTTCACTTATCCAATAGATAAGGATTTGATGGGAAAATCCATACATTGCTGCGCCGCATGATACCGCTCCATGTTATGTCTCCGACCCCTGTGATCGCAATTGACAGTTCAAGAAATCCGGTTTATATTAAAACTTAATTAAGTTAAGTTAACTAAACAAAATTTGTTGCAACGAGGTGGAAGGAGGTTGTTCGTCCATGTATGACGAGTATCGCCGCGTCATGGATCGGATCAATGAGCAATTCGAACGGTTCAAAACGATCATTACGTCTGGCTCACCTGAAGTGGAACGGTTGAATGACTTCAAATTGACGCCGCAGCAAGAGCTCATTATGTTCCACATCATTCGGTCTCAGCCTATTACCGCACACATGATCGCAGCTTACATGAACGTGACGAAGAGCGCCGTCAGCCAGACGATGGCGAAGCTGGAGAACCGGGATATGATTGTCCGCGATCCCAATCCGCGCAACCGAAGGGAAGCGCTCATCCGTCTCGGCAAGCGCGGCGAGGAATATCGGGCAGTGCTGGAAGACATTGACCAGATGCTGGTCCGCAAATATTATTCCAAGGTCGAGCTGAGGGAATTGCAGCAAGTGCTTGACACCCTTACGAAGCTGAATGGCATCCTCAACGATGAATCTGGCAAAACACGGTCTAAGGAGGAAGACAAATGAAGCATGAACGAATTTTGAAACAATTAACGGATGATATCGTGTTCTTGCCTCCAGAGGAGGAGACCGATCGTCCAATTATCGCGGCGATACGCGGTACAGAGCGGACGCTTGTCGTAGATGCAGGGAATTCGCCCGCCCACGCTGCTCTTTTCCTTTCTCTGTTGGCTGAACGTCAATGGCCGCAACCGTATGCAGCCGTACTTACCCATTGGCATTGGGATCATATTTTCGGAAGCCACCGCATGGGTATCCCTCTCATCGCCCACGAGGCGACGAAGCAGGCGATTGAGCAGCTCGTGCCGCTGTCTTGGACCGACGACGCTTTGGATGAAAGAGTGCGCAATGGAACGGAAATTCCTTTTTGCGCAGATATGATAAAAAAAGAGCTCGGCCCCAATCGCGACGTTGCGATCGAGGTCCCTGCGATGACGTTCCAAGATTCGTTGGAGCTTGATTTGGGCGGCTTGCATTGCAGCATCGAGCACGTCGGCGGCGATCACGCCCATGACTCCTCCATCATTTATGTCCAAGAAGAGCGCGTCCTGCTGCTTGGAGATTGCCTGTATCAGGACTTGTACAGCAATCCGGTTCAGTATACCGTCCCCGGCACCCGCGCGCTGCTGGCACGGATACAGAAATATGATGCCGACATCTATGTCCTGTCGCACGAGCTGCCGCTGTCCAAGGCCGAATTCCAACAATTTGCCGGACAACTGCAGCTGCTCTGTGATCTGACGGAACAACATGATGGCAATAAAGATGCCGTAACTGCATCGATTACGCAGCTGTTGGGCCGAGAGCCCGAAGAATTCGAACAAACGGCGGTTGAATGGTTTGCCAACGGTTATCGAAAATAACGCCTATTCCTAATTGCTGTCGATTCCGCTCTCATGAATCGACGGCATTTTTATTTTCCTGATATTGCCTTCCACTCGCCCTGTAATCTATACTGAGTATGACTTTCATCCCAGCAAATGTTGAGGAGGGCTTACAATGACGCCGCAAATCGACATCATCGACATCTTCGACAACATGCTAGAGCTGACTGCGGACCTCTTGTTCGACATGGAAAAACAGTTGTTCTTCCCTGATACTGCACCCGGAAGCGTGCTTGATGTGGGCTGCGGGAACGGCGCCTATCTGAATCGGCTCAAAGCAGCCTTCCCTGAATCGGCATGCACGGGCATCGACCTCAATGATGCCATGTTGCACAGAGCCCATGCTCAGCCGAACCAGCCAATCGCCTGCTATCACGGCAGCTACGAAGAGTTGCCCGCGAGCGGCACCTTCGACACCATCATCGCCAGGCTCGTCATCGATCACATTCCCGACAGGGCGCATTTCTTCCGCTGGCTGCAGGATCGCACAGAAGATGGCACCCGCATCATCATTATGGATATTGAAGAAGGCGGCATTCTGCATGTAGACGAGCTTCCGCTGTTCGCCAGCATGTATGATGAATCTCGCCGCCACATTCGCAGGCCCTCACTTCTTGCCCTCAAAGACACACTCAAAATGGAGCTGGCGCATTTTCGTTTTCAACCCATCAACGTCACATCTTACGACATCTCAACCGACAACATGCAGATTAGGGAAAAAGTTCATCGTTACCTGCAACTCGTGTCTCAGCTATTCACCGGAACCGATCTATCTCAAGAAAGGGCACGGGAGCTGGACGATTGGTACCATTCGGACCGCAACCTGAACATTCGCATGTTCGGCTTGGAAGCCTTTCGCACGAGTTCTCAACCGCTAAGCAAAGGAGGATTATCGTATGATATGGTTCGATGAGCACAAAGCGGAATTGCACGAAGTCTTCGCGGAAGCGGAACGGAGAATAGAAGCCTTTCCTGCTCCCATGAACGTTTTGGGGCAACGATATATGGAGAAATTCAACCCGTTGATGCAGGATAGCACAACCAACTACATATGTTATTTGCTTCCTTACTGGGTGCAAGAAACGGCAGGCTTGACGCGGGAGCAATGCCGTCAGTTGTCCTTAGCCAACGTATTCGTCATGCTATACTTCTTCCTTCAGGACGACTTGATGGACACCGGGCCGGAAGATTGGAGTCAACAGCTCGTTCTCGGCAATTTATGCTATTTGGAATTTTTGCAAATATATCATCAGTTATACCCATCCGATTCTTCCTTCTGGACATCGTTCCATCAATACATTACGGAGTGGGCGGAAGCCGTAGTGAAGGAACGGGAGGAAGATATTTTCCTGACGCATCGCGTCATGGTCGCGAGAAAGGCGGCTCCCGTGAAATTTGCCAGCACTGGAGCGCTATGCCTTACCGGCCGGACTCATCTGATTGACACCTTGTCCAATGCGGTCGACACCGTGCTCGTCACGCTGCAAATGGCCGATGACTGGGAAGATTGGGAGGATGACTTGCAAGAAGGGAGCTACAATTGCCTCATGTCGTGGATCCGATTCGAGCTGAACCTGCCGGCTACGGAGCCGCTGTCGCCGGACACCGTGCAGACAGCGATAGCCGTACACGACTGCATGAAAGGCTACGCAGAACAGGCGCAGGAGCATCACCGCCGGTTGCAGGCGCTCAACCTCGATATTCCGCATCTGCATCAATTTCATCAATTTCTTATCGATGGTCTCGTCGGGGAAGCGAACCGCGTTCGACAAGAACGCGAGACTTTAATGCTAGGCGGATTGAATCATTGGCTGTCGAAAAACGGTAAAAAAGTAGTGGATTCTACAAATTAAGCATGATAGACTATAATTCAAGCAAATTCCAATTCGTGGAGGGATGAGTATTATGAGCACCGAACAACTGGTCAGAAATCAAATTGTACAGAAGGCTTGGGAGGATCCGTCGTTCAAGCAGAAGCTGCTATCTGATCCGAAGTCCGCTATCAAGGAAGTGCTGGGCATCTCCATTCCCGAACATATTAAAATGAAAGCCGTGGAAGAAACCGCGGACAGTTTTGTTTTGGTTATCCCTCCGAATCCGACAGATGTCATCACAGCAGGCCGCGTGCAAATGGGACATTGGTAAAACATATTTACGTACTTTAAGAAGAGGGACAAGCCCTCTTCTTTTTAATTGCCCTGCTTCACATCGCTTTCTCATAAACGGAGGGGAAGCGAATGACCACTTCGGTGCCGACACCTTTTTTGCTGGTAAATTTGATTTCCCCTTGCATGACCTCGATAATCCGCAACGTCACCATGAGGCCAAGCCCGGTACCTTTTGTTTTATTTGAAAAATACGGCTCACCCAACCGGCTTAACTCCTGCTCATCCATGCCAGCGCCATTATCCAGAATATGAATGGTGACTTTGCCTTCCTGCTCGTATCCCCATATGCGGATCCATCCTTTTTCGGTTAAGGCCTCGATGCTGTTTTTAATCAGGTTAATGAATGCTTGCTTGAACTTGGAGGAGTTCCCGTTAATGCACAGGTTCGGCGGCATATCCAACGTCATGACGCCGCCCTGCATGTTGGCGAGCGGAATGAGGATGCCTTCGATATGGCTTAGCTCTTCGCCTACATTCAGCACCGTAATGTCCTCCAACTCTGGCTTAGCAAAGGTGAGGAAGTCGGTAATAATGGCGGAAGCCCGATCAAGCTCGGTCAGCGCGAGCTTCAAGTATTCCTTCTCCTTCATCGCCGCCTTACTATCCAATAGCTGCAGGAAGCCGCGCGTCACTTGCAGCGGATTGCGCACTTCATGGGCTACCGAAGCGGCAAGCTCGCTTAATATTTCCATCTTCTCCGAGTGCTGCAGCTTGCCGTTATACATCTCCAGTTCCTTCGAATACTGGATGACTCGCTCATGATTCAAAGCAACCCGCCTTCCTAGAATAAGGATGAGCGCAAGAACGAAACATAACGACCCCCATTTCCATAATGTCAATTCATACTGGGCATACCGTATGAGAAACCATATCAGTTCTGCGATAGATGTCATTGCGAATATAGTGAAACCAATCGCAAATAGAACGACATCTTTATTCTTCCGCAGGACATACAAAACAGAAACGCTAAGCAGCACGACGAGTTGGATGACAATGATAAAAGCCAGAACGGTTACCGTCAGAAAAAAATAAACACTGTAAATGGCATTATCAGAAATCAAATTCGAAAAAAGCACTAACAAAATAAATGACGCATAGGCCACTTGAAATTTACGGAATTTTGTAATGATGCGACGAGGTCCGGGGCCCGTTATTATCTCGAAGTAGTAGCTTAAAGCAGGAAATAATATCATTAAACCTAAATCGAACAGGATAGCAAAAACCTTTCCATACTCACTGAAAAAGGTATAAGTAAATCTGGAATACGTTATCATCAGAACGCCGAAGGATAAAATGACCAGACTAAGCGACAGCCAGCTCGGCACATCGATATTCCGCAAAAACAAAGTACAGCTTAACATGACGATTGCGGCAAATACCAAGGCGCCGCCCAAGATGATATCCAGCAATCCCTTATTCACATATAACGGGAGCAGGTCTTGATAATTCCCGATCGTGATCTCACTGTGAATGCCGAATTTATCACTTGATGTCGAAGCATGAATAAATATATCCTGTCCTTTGGAATTGGCAACGAGAGGCACAAGAATCTGGTAAATATCATAGCTGTAGTCACGGGAAGCTTCGAATATCTTCCGTCCATCCTCGGTATATACCTCCACATCGAACGCATATAGCTTGTCAATGTACAGCCCGGACTCGTCCCAAGGCGTAGCAGGCAGCGTAATGCGGAACCAAGCCGACTTGATTCTTTCTGGCTTCGAAGGAATTCCCCGGGCAATATTCACCTCTCTCCACCCTTCTTCCATATTCGCCACGTCTTCCCATTTCAGTGGGCTAGCTTCCCACAGCACGTCCCACTGCGACAGCTTCAACTGCTCTAAATCTGATGACGATGCCGCCCAGAGGCACGATGGTTGAACAAATAAACCTATAATAAGAAGGAATAACCCTATTACGATACCTTTGCGAAGGAAATCCATACAGCACCTCTATACCGTTTTGTATGATCGTGACCTAAAAGGTCATTCGCACTATTTCAACAAATTTCTGTAAATTCCTTCTCACTATTTGGAAATTCATCCGTTTTTGTCGAAGTTCCGCTGCATTAGAGCATAAAGCACTGTTTTGTCATTTAAAAACAAGAACTAACTGTAGATGAAATCGCCGACGTACTCATCAAATGAGGTACCAGTAACGTTGTGATTAAATATGGGGTTCGAGTAAGTTCAAAAGGATGCGCGTAGTTCGATTTTATTAGAATAGGCATGAATAGATTTGAATGGCTAGTAGTTGCTTATCAGTTACCTTTCTAGTAGATATCGCATCTTCTATTAGTATCTCGTAGAAGAGTGAGGTGAATGATATGGCAAGAATAGATGTGGTTACGATTCGATTTAGACGCAGCGTCGTAGATAGACGCAGAATTATAACAGCTTTCCGTATAGTAGGTAGTGCTAGACCGTGTCGCCGATTCTTGGTGATCGGTGGACGCGTGCTTTTTGCTGAACGTTGTCTTTTGAGAAACGGATTCCGTCTTGTGTCATCCAGTCGGAATGTTCTAGTTTTTGAACGAAGAAGATAAATATTTTATCCAAATCAAACAAGCCCTGGAAGCAACTCTAGATGAGCTTTGCAGCAATCCCTGTGATCAAGGCCCCTTTGAAAAAAACCTATTTTAAAAACTGGCGTCGGTAATCCACCGACGCCAGTTTGTTAATCTGTTTGATAGCGGCGCTTCCGCTATATCAAGCCTGGATGAGGGCAACCTCTATCTAATTCGCATCACCGCTCGTATGCCTTCAGCACGATAACTGCATTATGTCCGCCAAAGCCAAACGAATTGGACATTCCGATGTTGACAGAGGCAGAACGAGCCTGATTCGGCACGTAGTCCAAATTACAATCGGCATCTGCTTCCTCCAGATTGATTGTCGGCGGAATGATGCCTTCCTGCAATGTTTTGATCAACGCGATCGCTTCCGCGCCGCCGGCAGCGCCCAGCATATGGCCGAGCATTGACTTGTTGGCGGTGACGGGTATATGGTGAGCCTGTTCGGCAAACAACCGCTTAATTGCCGTCGTCTCGGACAGGTCACCGATTCCGGTGCTCGTCGCGTGCGCGCTGATGACATCCACTTGTGCCGGTTCAATGCCAGCCTCTTGAAGCGCCAGCCTCATCGCTTGAGTCGCCCCGCGTCCCTCTGGATGAGTTGCGACCATGTGATACGCATCCGAGCTTGCTCCATAGCCTATCACTTCCGCATAGATGCGCGCATTTCTGCGCAAGGCGTGCGGCAATGACTCCATAATCAAGATGCCTGCGCCCTCGGCCATGACGAACCCGTCCCGATCTTTGTCAAAAGGCCGGCTCGCTCGGGCAGGCTCGTCATTCCGCGCCGATAAGGCGGTCGCATTGCTGAAGCTGGACAGCGATAATTCCGTAATTGCCGCTTCCGTGCCTCCGGCAAACACGACATCTGCTCCGCCGTACCGAATGAGCCGGAACGCTTCGCCGATAGCCGTGTTGCCAATCGAACAGGCCGTCACGGGTGATAAGCTCGGACCTAGCGCTCCATATTTAATACTAATCTGGGCGGCAGCCATATTTGCAATCATCATCGGCACCAATGTCGGACTTACTCGCTCAGGACCACGGTTAGTTAAGATGGCTTGCTGCTCCATCATTGTCTGAATGCCTCCGATGCCTGAGCCCACGTATACGCCCATTCGCTCCCGGTCGAGCTGATCCCAAGCGGCGAGTCCGGCATCTTCATAAGCTTGTTCTGCCGCCGCCAAGGCGAACTGGCAGAAACGATCCAAGCGCCGCGCTTCCTTGCGGCCGAAGCGTGCGTCCGCATCGAAGTCCCGAACTTGACCCGCTATTTTTGTTTTATGTTTCGATGTATCAAATGTATCGATAAGGGAAATTCCCGATTCCCCACGGATGAGTTGATTCCAAAATGCGTCCACCTCATTGCCGAGCGGAGAAATAACTCCCATCCCCGTAATGACGACTCTGTTCATCACATTTCCCTCCTGAGTTCGAATTGTATTAATACTATCGTTGCATAGTCATTATCATATTACAAGTTGTTGTTTATCCTAGTATAATAAGTACTATCATAAAGCAGGTGAAAGGGATGAGGCGATGAATCACCAATCGCGGCTCCAAATGCTGTCCGACTTTCTCAAATCTCAACGGGCTAAAATTCTTCCTCAAACCGTAGGTCTGCCAGAAGGAACCCGCCGCAGAACCCCAGGACTGCGAAGAGAGGAAGTCGCGCAATTGGCGGGAGTGAGCACGACTTGGTATACGTGGCTGGAGCAGGGACGCGACATCAAAGTATCCGCATCCGTACTGGACAATGTGGCGGCGGCGTTGCAATTGACCGTGGACGAGCGCAAATACTTGTATGCCTTGGCGCTGGAGGGCGGTGCTGGAGCCAATCCATGGCAGGAAGAAGAAGCGCAGATCAGTCCTGCTCTGCAGCGCATTTTGCAGGAGCTTCAGCACTGTCCGACCATTATTTCCGACAGGCGCTGCCACATCGTCGGCTGGAATCAGGCGGCGTCTCATGTCTTCTTGGACTTTACCCGTATCCCGCCTGAGGAGCGGAATATGATTCGTTTATTGTTTACGCGCAAGGAATTCAAGAGCCTGGCTGTCAATTGGGAGCATTTCGTCAAAGGATTTCTGTCGATCTTCCGCGCGTATTATGGTCAATATGTGGAGGATGGATGGTATGTTCGGTTTCTCGAAGAAATGAAGGAAGCCCATCCCGGCTTCCACCAGCTCTGGAACCAGAGCCAAGTCAGCTCGGCCCCTGAGGTCGTCATCGAATTCCGGCATGCCAAGGCGGGCAAGATGCTGTTCCATTTGACTTCACTCCAGGTGCAGGGCAGCGCCGACTTGCGCTGCAGCATCTATACGCCGGCCCCGGAGTCTTCGACCGAATTCAAGCTGAGGAAGCTGATGAATCTGAAAGCAGCGGGTACCGGTGAACCGAATGAACTCTGAAGCACCTGTATTATAGCCACTGCAACCTAAATGGCCGCCCGAGATGATTCCCGAGCGGCCATACGTCTGCCCAAGCAGAAATGTTACGCAATCTTGCGATATCATGGAGGTCAAGATACAGGAGCATCAACCTCTTGCACGCATGGCCCGGTTATCTTGCTGCCATCTTCCGCTTGCCATATGCTGAATGAAATGGTATACGAAACGGCATATATATTATCCTTCCTGACTGTACGGGAGAATGGGCAGAAGGACTATTGCGCTTGAAGCCCGAGGCTAGCCAATATAAGGCCGCACGGAAACGGCTGCTTCCATCCAGTCCGAGACTGGACAGAGTGGCTACTTAGCGGCTTTAATAGCGAACAGCTTGCTTCCGCCAATATAAATGGTGCCATCCTTGCCGATGACCGGAGGGGAAGACAACGATTGGTACAACGGAAGCTTCCAATTGACCTTTTTCGTCACGGAATTAGCCGATATGATGCCGCCACCCTTGCCCTTCAAGCTGTCATAACCGTAAAGCACATTGGATTTGTTATCAATCGCCACCGTATTCGTCGGATACTCGTTGCTGGACGGGATATCGAACGGAGTGAAGGACCACAGCATTTTTCCGGAGGGCTCCATCATTCTTTGCCCGTAATAGATGTTGCCGTTCTTGCCGATGGACGGCCCGATCCAATTGTTGATAGCACCTGTCATCTCGATGCTCTGCTTGCGCTTGCCGTTCAAGTCGTATAAGTGCACATGCTTATCTGCCGGTACGTACAACGTATTCTGGGTGTACACCGGCGAAGCGAGATGGTAGCCATGATAAAATCTGGACCAGACGACGTTGCCCTGCTTATCCAGCCTGAGCAAGCGCCCATCATCATATTGGATTGTGGAAGCGCCCTTGCTAATCTGCTCCGATTTGCCTTTGGATACGGTTAGATAAATGCCGTCCTTAACGACGATAGGCGATGAAGCCGTCGTGTGCTGAGACTTCAGCTGGTGCTTTTGGGTCCATAACGTCCCGCCTAATGTGTTCACAGCGATGATCGCGATGTCCTGATTCCCGTCCTCGTTCGCTTCCAAGCCGGACATGACAAACATACCATCGTCGTCTACGCCGATGCTGCCCTGTCCGAAGTTATCTACTCCCGGAAATGTGCTGTGCCACATCAGCTGCCCTTCCGTCGAATATGCCGACAAGGTGGAGGAGACACCATCTTCATTACTGGATCCGCTCACGATGAGCATGTTATCACGGAACAGAACAACGTCCCGGCCTTTTGACTCCAGTTCTGCTTTCCATTGAATCTTTCCTTGGGAAGATACCGCAGTCAATCGGCTTTTGGAGTGACTGGAAGATACCGTATATATCGTTCCTTTGGAGTCAACGACCATGTTCGTTATGTTATCATCAATGGGAACCGCCCATAATATTTTCGGTTTGTTGACGGGTGATGAGTAATCCGAATGTCTAGACCATTGATTGTTATTCGGATGAACGGAGGACGGCTGCGCTGATGCAGGCATACAGAATGCTAGCAGCAGAATAGCTGCAAGAATAGTATGTACTTTCTTATTAAAGCGTAACAAAATAATCCCTCTTTCTACCAATAGTGTGGTGTAACATGATGTTATCCTACTATATCACAAGTGGGCTTATCTCTGCCGCTAGCCTACTTTTACCTTTTCAAGCTTGCATTGCTATTAGAGAGGAACACTTGCTACTATGGAATATACATAGAGGAGGTTGACTCATTGTACCAGTATTCGGATCAGCAATATGAGGAAATTGACTTCAACCAGGCCGACTTGAGAGACGGCGAATTGCGCAACTGCATCTTTACGCGCTGCCGTTTTCGCTCAGCCCGGCTGGAGGAAGCGTGGACGACGAGCTGTCAATTCGTTGATTGTGATTTTTCAGGGGCCGCCTTAAACGGATCGGTGCATACGCGCAGCGCCTTTACGAACTGCCGCTTTACCTCTGTTAATTTATTCTCCGCCAAGTTCGAAGAGTGCAAAATGGTCGGAACTGATTTCTCGAATGCAAATTGGGACGGAATGACGATTGTGGGCGGGGATTGGTCGTATACGAACATGCGCCATGCGAATCTGATGAAGCAAAATTTGCGCCATGTCCGGTTGGTCGAAGCGGATCTATCCAATTGCAATTTAGTGAAAGCCGATTTGAGAGATGCCGATTTAACCCATGCGATTCTATCCAAAGTATCGTGGGATGGAGCGGACTTGAGGGGAGCTAAGCTGGACGGTATTGATTGGAAAGCGTTGGAGCTCAAGGGCGTGCGCATCGATATGGGACAGGCCGTCGCTTTTGCGCGTGCTCATGGCGCCAAGGTGGATTAAAGAAATCGGTATGGCCAATGCCGGTCTTGGAATGAAGCGGTAACGGCAGTCGGGTCATCAATATCCGCCCGGCTGCCGTCAAGGTTCCGCCGCATTCCCTTCCACTACTCTTTGTGACCGTTGCCGTTGTAGACATCATATGCTTTCTTCACCCAATCGAACAGGTAGGCGCTTCCTCCATGATCAGGATGCAGCAGCTTCAATAGCTTCTTAGACTGCTTCCGAACCTGCTTGGCATCCGCTTCATCAGGAACACCAATCAAAGCGTGAAAAGAAACGCCTCCTCGTTCTTCTTGATGTTCCCACGAATTAGAGGAGCTGTCGCCGTAGGATCCGTTGTAATTGTATGCCTTCTTCTCCCGCCGAGGCGCATGCTCTGCCAATGCGGTCAGCTTGTGATGCACGTCTTCCAAGGCGCTCTCCAACCGATCTTCCTCCCGTGGAAGATTGCCGTCCCAAAAATCGAATTCAAATTGTCGAATCACTTGCTCCAGCCGCTCCATCAAATCGTTAAACATAATAAGCGCGGCCTTCGTGCGCTCTGCCAGCCTGTAAATACGCAGGATGTGCCGAATCGACCATTCCGGCATTTCCATCGCGTAGGCATGCAGCACTTTACCCATATCCTTCTCCGGCACTGGTGTCTCTTGAACGAACTCCATTAGCCGTTCCTGTCGGTCCGCATCCAGCTTAGAGCCAATCTGAACGGCAAACTGCAGCTTGATGCTGCCGCCCTTCACCTTGTCCTTCCAAGCCTCTGTCAGATTCATCAGAGATTGGACAATATCGATTAAATAGGGATCGGCAACGGTAATGTGGTTCGTATCGTCCAAATTAGCAAATAGGGCTCCTTCCACGCCGCCATGCTCCTTTCCGTTATACATGAATCGTCACCGCGGACCGGAAGCCGTAGTGAGCTGTCATCCGTCCTCTTCCCCGTCTGCCTGCTTCGCAAGAGACGTGCAAGCGTGCTTCTCTGTAATACGGTACATACACTTTCTGCTCCCCTGAGCCATGCATTCCGTACGCTCCACGTCGGCTTCAAGCAGATCCGCAAACAACGCTAACTCACACTGGCAAGGAGGGGAATACTTGGCCGCGACATGTGATATCGGGCAGTTGGCCTCTTCCAGCCAGAACGATCCGTTTACGTTTCTTCCCCATTTGACCATGTAGCCTTCCTTGTCTTGAATATCCGCCAGCGCCTGCACCCGTTGTTCGAGCTTCAAGCCCTTCAGCATGCGCTCATATTTCTCCTCTAGCTTCAGCTTGCGCCGTTCGAACAACTGCTCCACGAATGCATTGCCGGCCATTGCCTGCATTTCTTCAATCATGTCCATCGCGAGCGCGTCGTACTTGTTCACGAACAGCGAATTCGCTTTGTCCGACAAGCTGTATTCATAATTCGGCCTGCCCACGCTTTGACGGACCAATTGAATGTGGACATAGCCGCCCTTCTGCAGATCGTATAGATGCCTGCGGACAGCCATGCCCGTAATGTGCAGCTGCTCCGCCATCTGCTGAACACTGATCGGCCCTTGCTGCTTCAGTATCATCAGGATGTCTCTGCGCGTTGATTGTTTCAGAAGGCGGGCTTCATGAGCAATCATCATATAACACCCCTTCCTACCGGATAATCCCGGCAATAGGATTAGACTTGAATCCATCGAAGATCCGCTCTAGTTAGGAGTCAAGCGCTTCCTGATAGCGGCGATTGACTTCCTCCCAACTTACCACATTCCACCAAGCCGAGACAAAGTCAGGACGTTTGTTCTGATACTGCAAATAATAGGCATGCTCCCACACGTCGACGACCAGAATCGGAGTCTTGTTCTCCATAAATGGTGTATCCTGATTCGACGTGCTCATCACCTCCAGCTTGTCTCCGTTCACGACGAGCCAGCCCCAGCCCGAACCGAATCGGCTGACGGCAGCCTTGCTCAGATCGTCCTTGAATTGCTCGAAGCTTCCGAAATGCTTCTCGATTCCCTTGCTGATATCACCATACGGGTTGCCTCCTCCATTGGGACTCATGACCGACCAGAACAGGCTGTGACCATAGTGTCCGCCCCCATGATTCCGCACCGTTGTGCGAATGTCATCCGACACATCGTTCAAGTTCGAGAGCAGTTCCTCGACGGAAGCATTCTTATATTGAGACTGTCCATCCAAAGCTTGATTCAAAGTGGCGATATAGGCGGCATGATGTTTTCCGTGATGTATTTCCAGCGTTCTCGCATCGAGGTAAGGTTCCAGTTCATCGTAAGCATATGGCAGTTCCGGGAGTGTGAATTGTCCCATTTCGTTCATCTCCTTTTCATCAATCACTAAGCATCTTAATTTGTTATTCATGCCCATTGTATCTCAATGAAAAAGTTTTGTACATGGTAAACATTTTTTACTTAAGTGAAATTAATTAGTAAAAAAAGGTTTTATTATTGTTCAGTTTAACAGTTTAGTTACCAGTGTGCGCCGATATCTAATTCCCGCTAAGATTAAAATAGTTGTACGTTCCAACGGCTTAGCATCACTCTTCAGCAACATTTACATTTTTATTTTCCCGCAGCTCCCCTCAGGCAACAGAGTTATCCCAGAATCGTACCCGTGAAAACTTAGAATTGTATGCTGGAGAGAAAGTCACTGGTTACTTTTCCTGCCGAAATATGAGAAAAGGCCGGCCTGAGTAACCCAGACCGACCTCATAATATTCTCTTTTATTTTCCTCTATATACGAGCAGCGCGTTGCTGATCTCTCTGCCCGGCGACGTCAAGTATTTGCCGTTGTAGTACAGCCCGCTGGATGCGCCGCCATCCAAATTCATCGCTTGATAAGCCCCGGCTTGCTTCATGGCGTTGGCCAACTGGGGAATCGTAGCGCTGGACGTTGTCATTAGAATGAGCTTGTGGTCCTTCGTAATCCCGACCGCGCTGCGGGCTCCGCCGCTGGTCACAATCTTCGGATCCTTGAAGCCTTCCTTGACGGGATTGACCGTCACTTTTCCATTCGTCACCAAGCGCGGGCCTGCTTGCAGCCCTCCGTATACGACGCCCTCTTCGAAGCGCTCCGAGAACTCTTCTCCAGAAATAATCTCCACTTGATTGTCCTTCGTGAAGATGATCGCTGCCCGCTTATCTCCGGAGCTCTGATGCACCATCTTGCCATTGTTCACGATATATCCGTATGGAACCTTCACACTTGACTTCGTATATGCATCGAAGAACGTGCCGTTTATCGCTACCTTCGCACCGTTGACAGTCGCCATATGCTTTAGGCTGTCGACCGCTCCGGTCTTGCCCTTGGCAATGCCGACGCCGAGCCGAATATTAGGGTGAAGCAGGTCTATTTCCACAATCGTGGCGGAAAGACGCTTGGAGCCAACGTTAAAGGATTGATGCTTCTGCTTAATCGGAGTACTCGCGGAAATCTTCCGTGCTGTCGAAATGACCGGAAGCTTATGTGCATCCTGTCCGTTCTGGAACACAAGGGCTGATCCTGCCTTGTCCCATTCGAGCTGAAGCTTCATAGCTTCACTGACGAATCGGATTGGCACATAAGTCGTTCCGCCTTCCCTGAACGGCACTGCATCCATTTCCTTCACGGTGTCATTGACCTTGGCTTTCTTCTGCCCGAGCGTAAAAGATACCTTATCTTCGCCTTTGCTTATCTCAATCCCCTTCGTCTTCGGATCCCAATTCACATCATACTTCAATTGCTCGCTCAGGTAACGAATCGGCACGAATGTGCGATTCGACTTCATATCCATATACCCGTAGCTTCTTGCTCCCGCTTCAGCCTGCCCGCTCTGCAGCAATGCCCCCGCAATTAGTGTAATCCCCAACGCCGCAATGGTTATTTTCTTCATTTTCTCTCTGCTCCCAAGTATGTAGTGGTGTAGTTGTCGTTGCTCCATCTTCAGCGGCTCTATACGAGAGCACAGTCTCTCTATCAATGGTCGCTATATTTCAGTGCAAACATAGAACAGATTACCATAAGCTGGTCTTTTAGAACAATAGTTTTCTTATATATATTTCACAAAACAACCAACCGGACGACCGTATGATAAGCCTTAACTAACGGAGAACGACACAGGCATCGAAGAAGCGGCTGCCCTCGGCGGACGTTCCGCAGATGAAATAGCTGGCTCCGTCCCCATCGGAACGCAGCACGGTCATTTCGTCACCCGGTGCGACCTCCTGGTGATAAGTAATATGAAAGCGCGCGATACCTCGCTCCAACTGCTTCTGCGTCAGGGCGTCCAAGCAAATATCGGCAAAGCGCGCATTGTTCAAGTGGCCGTTCATATCGATGCTGCTCAGCCGCACCTTCAAGTCATAAGCATGCTCCAGCACAGTGTCTGCTGGAATGTCCGCTTTGTGCGGCGCCTCGCCGACCGAATCCTCGGCATTGACCGGAATTTCGTAAGGGAAGGCCGATGCGCGGAGAATCCGGCGCTTATTCAAATCGACCAGCACCCATACCGTTCTTGCCTCTGCAAGCAGCTCACGATCGGGTCCGTAGATTTGGTAATCGCGCTGCCACTGTACGCCCTTGGCCCCTTTATTCCATGTTTCGATTTCAATCGTCTCTCCATAATGGGGCAACCGTTGCAGCTCGACATCCACCGTCACTAGCATCCATGCCATCCCTTGGCCAATCAGCTCATCGAGCGATACGCCGAACGACGCAATCTGGGCATCAGCTGCCCGCTGCATCCACTCGAGCAATGTCGACAGCCTGCAATCTCTTTTATAATCGGAGTTGTCCGACTGTATATCATGTGTTTCACGCCAACGTATTCCCATGTCCATCCCTCTCCTGTTCAGGATTACTTTTTCCACACTTCATATGTTCCTTTTTGAAGTTCCCCTCTTTGCCTAATGCCCATTCACTCCATGCAGTCGTTGCAATCTGCAGACGTGTGGTCGTTGCAGTCTCTGCGGTCGTTGTGGTCGTTGCAGTCTCTGCGGTCGTTGCAGTCTCTGCAGACGTTGCAGTCTCTGCAGTTCTGCAGTCTCTATGGTCCACGCGGCCCACGATTCACTACAGTTCTTGCAATCCACGCAGTTCGCACAGTCATTACGGTCCACGCTAACATTGCATTGGAAAAGATCCAGTAGAATCTCGTATACAAAGCATTTTTTATCGTTCTGCTGGAAAACGTCCAATCAAATCAAGCCTTTCCATGCCTCGCAGCCGCTTTAAGGGTGATTCCGCTGTACAATTTCCAATGAAAGGTCTCACCTTTGTTCCCCAACCATGAATCCATTGTACGAATTCCAATGAAAAAGGAGCTAGCTATTTGGATACCGGAGGGGCAAGATATGTCACTCAACTATACTGACCTATATCATAAACCATATTTAAAAAAAGCAGAACACCTCACGTTTTCCACCGTCCATTACGTCCATTACCTCCATTACCTCCATTACCCGTTTAGCACATTCGAAACAATCGACTGAAGGAACACTCCCTATCTGAAAACATTTGGTTCCTCGAGCGGAGCCGTAAATTACTCTCAGCGTTATTTCGGCACAACTAATCAGTTGGCCCCTGATTGCTCCCCCATACATGGACCCGGCCACGGTCAGTTATCTAGCAGAGCACAGAAATTCATTGTTTGACCTTCTTAATAATAGAAAGTCTGCCATTTCATATGTTAGAATAAACATATATTTGCAATAAGCACATTGAGATTCCCGCTTGATTGATTTAGCCTAACCACTCTGGGCTCTTTACACGGAGGCTAAGATCGGGATAATTTGGAGTAAGGAATAAAGAAAGTCAATAACGCTAACCTGCTAAAGGAGAATATAAGCATGAATCAAAATATATTGAAAGATTCGACTTCGACCATACGTGTGCTCATTATGACCTCGGTGCCTGCGGAGCGGGATGCCGTGCTGCGCGGACTGAACGGCGATGCCCGCTTCGACGTCGTGATCGGTGGCGTCGGCACGGCTGCGGCTGCGGCGAGTACGGCGCGAGCATTGGCGACAGCGGAGTACGGGCTCGTCGTATGCGCTGGCATCGCGGGCGGGTTCGCCGGTCAGGCCGACATTGGCTCGCTCGTCTTGGCGAGCGAAATCGTGGCCGCCGACCTGGGCGCTGAGACGCCGGAAGGCTTCTGCAGCGTGGACGAGCTCGGCTTCGGCTCTGCCCGCGTCCCCGTCGACGCCGGCTTGACGGCGCGCTTGGCAGAGGCGCTGCGAGCGGCCGGGCTGCCAGTTGCAGCCGGTCCCGTGCTCACGCTGGCGACCGTGACCGGAACCGCCGAGACGGCTGCGGAATTGGCCGCGCGGGTACCAGGTGCAACCGCCGAAGCGATGGAGGGCTACGGCGTGGCCGTCGCTGCTCAAGCGTGCGGTGTACCCGTGCTTGAGCTCCGCTCCATCTCCAACGCGGTTGGACCGCGCAATCGGGACGCATGGCGTATCCCGGAAGCATTGAAAGCTTTGGAAGCGGCAAGCGCCGTATTAATGGAGGTGTTACGATGAATATTGCCTTTTCCCCATGTCCAAATGATACATTCGTATTCCACGCCTGGGTGCACGGCCTCGTCCCGGGCGCCCCGCAGCTTGACGTCACTTACGCGGATATTGATATTACGAACGGGCTGGCAGCCAGCGGCCAAGGCCCGGAAGTGCTCAAGGTCTCCTATGCGGCGCTGCCGTGGGTACTGTCAGAGTACGCGCTGCTGCCATGCGGCGGGGCACTGGGCAGAGGCTGCGGGCCGCTTGTGCTGACAAAGAGCGGGTCCAATGATCCGGCTGCGCTGTCTGGCAGACGGGTGGCGGTGCCTAGTGAGCGCTCAACCGCCTACCTCCTGTTCCGCCTATGGGCGGCGCAGAACGTTCCGGGAGGCGTCGGCGACATCGTGGTCATGCCGTTTAACGAAATTATGCCGGCGGTACGCAACGGCGACATCGATGCTGGACTCGTCATCCACGAGGCGCGCTTCACCTACCATAACTATGGCCTGACACTGTTGGCCGACATGGGCAACTGGTGGGAAGCCGACACCGGATTGCCGATTCCGCTTGGGGCAATTATTGCCCGCCGCAGCATGGACCTTGCGGCCATCACCAACTGGACCCGCGCCTCGGTCGAATACGCGTGGGCTCATCCGGAAGCATCGCGGGATTACATTCTGCGCCATGCGCAAGAGATGAATCCGGAAGTTGCCCAGGCGCATATCAACCTGTACGTCAACGAATTCACGAGAAACCTGGGCGAGGACGGCTATGGCGCCATAACGGCCCTGCTCGGTCGCGCAGCGGAAGAAGGACTCGTGCCACAGTTCGATCTCGACGCGTTACGCCTATAAGCTTCCATCTCATGAATCCCAATGCCATAGGAAACCCCCGAGGTTGTTGCCTCGGGGGTTTGTGCGTTGGCCAACGGCTGTCGTCCTTGACCTTACTTGAGGATTAAAGGTAATGATGCTCACTGAGAAAAGTCTGGAGTACGATCGAATGTTTAGTTTATAGTCTCTATGTTCAATCTCCCTTTCAATCAGGATAAATATAATCCAGAACGATCGCGCTTCTCTGTAGCCATAACATAACCATCGTCTCCTTTCCCTTCATAAAAATCCATTAACGCTAGCTGTTTGCAGCAGGACAATTATTGATTTTGACTTATGCCGTATTAGGGAAGCTTGAATGTATTTGATAGTACTGAGCAAATGGGAGAGTGTGGATAAGGAGTATAAAAGAAATACATCCGTGTCTCGAGCCAGCGCCCACTTTTGAAGATGATACGCAGTTCATTAGGTTGCAGACAGTTGAAAACTCCATTCGGTATAGGAGCCGATCACACATTTCTGAATTATTCTCTAGTTGCATTAAGGGATGCATCTCCTACGCGCATGTCTATGTCGCCCCCATATGTATCATGTGTGTGTCCCTGAATATCTCACACGTCCAGATGTCAGCGTATTCAGTGATAATGCTAGTATATGAATCCATACGTCGTTACAAGGCCGTTCCACCTCCCTGATTTACAGAAAGCATGCTCGGTCTATGGAATGTCATTTTCTTTGACCTTATACCCCATTGTGGCTGGTTGCGGCGAATTGAAACATGGCGCTGTAATTCAGAGTATCGATGCAGGAAAAAGGGCACCCCCGAACGTCTTGTTCAGAAGTGCCCTTGCTGTCAGTCTTGGCTCCATACAAAGCAGCAGCTAAAGGAAAAATAGGTGTCCTTCACTCACAGCTGACTGTTCACTACTTACTGTTCACAGTTCAAACTAGCTGTTCAGAGTTCATACTAATTGTTCAGAGTTCATTCTAACTGTTCAGAGTTCATACTTACTGTTCAGAGTTCATTCTAACTGTTCAGAGTTCATACTTACTGTTCACAGTTCATACTAGCTGTTCAGAGTTCATACTAACTGTTCACAGTTCATACTTACTGTTCACAGTTCATACTAGCTGTTCAGAGTTCATACTAACTGTTCACAGTTCATACTTACTGTTCACAGTTCATACTAGCTGTTCAGAGTTCATACTAACTGTTCACAGTTCATACT
>NZ_JAMAWB010000037.1:0-53399 GCF_023713585.1 Paenibacillus sp. MER TA 81-3 | reverse complement strand
CCGAGAAAATGGGATGAAAGTGAGAAAGGAGGAACGGAGCGTAGGGGAAACCTACGTGAGTACCGGAGTTTCCACATGAGTCCGAGTTTCGAAGCCGAGATACTGTCAGTGCAGCATCGTTATCAAATGAGTCCATTTTAAACATCCTCTAGCAGGTTTATAAACTATTAATTTGGGCGAGACTAATGCTAGAACGGCCCGGGACGGTTCACAGTACGTGCGTAGATGCGCGGGAATCGTTCCGGGCTTTTTGTTGTTGTCATTTCACAATCTATGAATATGGATAAGTTTGCAAGGGAGGGAATCACGTGTCCAATGATATGAAATCTAGCAAGGATGGTCCTGTTGCCCGGGATTATGATGTATGGCTTGCCGCGTTTGCGGAACGAGGCTGGACCTCTTTCATGGAACGATTGGAGCAGGTAGTCGTCGGGAAGCGGGAGGTGATCCGCCTGGCCGGTCTGGCGATGTTGTCGGGCGGGCACATTCTGCTCGAGGATGTGCCGGGCGTCGGCAAGACGCTGCTGGCGCGCACCCTGGCGCAAGTGGCGGGCGGCAGCTTCCGGCGCATACAGATGACGCCTGACATGATGCCTGCCGATATTACCGGCAGCATGATGTGGGAGCCGTCCTCCGGCAGCTTCCGGCGCATACAGATGACGCCTGACATGATGCCTGCCGATATTACCGGCAGCATGATGTGGGAGCCGTCCTCCGGCAGCTTGCGGTACAGCGAAGGCGCGTTGCACGCGAACGTCGTGCTGGCGGACGAGCTGAACCGGGCTCCGGCACGCACGCAGTCCGCGTTGCTGGAGGCGATGGAGGAGGGGACGGTCACGGTGGACGGGGTGACGCGCGCTTTGCCGCAGCCGTTCCTGGTAGTGGCGACGCAAAACCCGATCGCCTTCGAAGGCACGTACCGGATGCCGGAGGCGGAGATGGACCGCTTTGCGATGCGGCTGTCGCTTGGCTATCCGCAGGCGGATCAGGAGGCAGACATGCTGCTGCGGCAGCAGGAGGGAACGCCGCTGCGCCGTCTGAAGCCGCTCTGGTCGCCGGAGGAGTGGCAGCTTCTAATCGAGCGCGTGCGTCAGGTTCACCTCGACGTCGTCCTGTGCCGCTACATGGCGGACTTGGCTGATGGGACGCGCTGCCATCCGGCAGTCAAGCTGGGCGTGAGCCCAAGGGGAACGTTGGCATTGATGCGGGTAGCCCAAGCGCATGCTTGGGTGGAGGGGCGTACTTATGCCGTTCCCGAAGACGTGCAGGCGGTCGCGCTGCCGGTGTTGGCGCATCGGCTGCTGCTGCAGCGCGAAGCCTCGCTAGCGGGCGCAACGGAGGAAGAGGTGCTGGCCGAGGTGCTGCTGCACACGGCAGTCCCTGGATTTCCGACCGGCGCGAAAGGTGCAGGCAGACCTGCCAAGCCGATGCGGCAGCCAGAGGAGCGCGGGCGAGCGGCATCCCGGTACGTCAGTCCTCGAACGCGGCCGGTGTCAGGGGCTCCCGCTCGTTCGGCAGGCAGCCGCATCTGGTTCGGAGGGTTGTTCCGATGAAGCTGTCGCTGCGTTATGCGTTCACTGCGCTTGGCTGCGGGCTGCTCGCCTTTCTCGGCCTGTATCGCGAGAGCGCGGCTGAATGCTTCCTTGCCATTCTGCTCGCCTTTATGCTGATGCACGGGCTATGGCTCTACCGGACAGGGACCAAGCTGCGCTCCGTACAGGTTGTTCATAAGCCTTCTGGCGAATGGAGCTCAGGGCTGGAGGCGATGCGCTTCAAGGTTACGCTTGCCTCAAGGCGGCGTCTGCCTGCGCTCTGGCTTATGGCGACGGATGTATGGACGCGCACAGGCGGAGATGGAGGAGCTTGGATCTGCCGCAGGCTGTTGTTTCCCCGCGGCCGGCGCGCGATCACCTATATGAGTTCCTTCGAGGGAGCGCCGCGCGGCGTCTACCAGCTGGCTCGGACGGAGCTGACGATCGGGGATTGGTTCGGCTGGTTCGGACGAACAGTGTCGCTCGCTGCAGAAGAAGCGGACGCGCCGATACGCGTCATCCCGCCACTTGCCGTTGTAAGCGAGCCCTTCGACAGAACTGTGCAAGCTGGAGCAGCGCCATGGGATATGGAGCCGGACGCGAATGATAGCAGTGAAGTCGATGGCGATGCGAGCCGAGTAATGCGGCACAGCGCATCCGGAATGCCTGGAGTGGAGCTGCAGCCTTACCGTACAGGTGCTCCGCAGCGAGCCATCGACTGGCGTACCTATGCCAAGCGCCGTGTTCTTGCCGTCCGGCCGCTAGAGTCGGGAACGGCGGCCGCTTGCCTCGATCTCGTTGTCGATGACACTGACTGGCGGACTGCTTCAAGTGACAGTGACAAGTCTGCTCCGAGGCATACAAACCGGGACGGCTCTGGCGCCATAAGCCGGCATGCAGCAGAGATGGAAGCCGTGCTGTCCGCAGCAGCGATGGCCGTACGGGAGGCGACGGAGAATGACATCTCCGTCCGGCTCATATGGCTTAGCGACGGCACTGCGATTGAAGGGACCTGGAATGCGGTCATTGCTCTTGCGGCGGAACGCCTAGGCGAGCGCGTCGAGCTTCCTTGGAAGCTGGATCAGGGACCGTCGCAGCCGGACAGCACGACAAGCGGGAAACTGACGGTCGTAAGCTTGAGCCGGGATGGGGCCGCTGTCAAGCGGGTGCTGGCATACGCTGGCGCCAAGGATATTGAGCGGTGGCTTGTTGCTGAGCAACACCTTGAAGCTGTTCAAGCGTTCCAATCGGCCCAAGCCAATTCAGCTGCTAATTTCAACGAACGGCCCTATCGCGCTAAGTTCGCATTTACCGGACCTGGACGCGCCGGGCGAAAAAGAGGTGAGAATGATGCGCACGCCGAGCATCCGGCAACATTTGAAGGGTAACGAGCATCAAGCGGGACGGCCTGCCGAGGCGCAACGGGAGTCAGGGCGAAATGGATTGACCTTGTGGAAGCACGCCGTGTTTTCCGCGCTGCTGTATGCATTGTTCGCCGAATGGTTTTATCCGCTGCATCAATTCGGCCGACAGATTGATTTAGATGACATTCGGCCTTTTTTATGGGCGATAGCTATTTATTTAGGGATAGGCCTCGTTATCCGCAACACAGCCTGTTCCCTTATCCTGCGGGGAGCAGCAGCCATCGGCGTAACTGCATGGATGTTCGGCTCCGTCCGGCATAACTATGAAGCAGATTCCGTCAGCGGGGTGCTCTCTTTCTTTTCGGGCATCATGTCGGAAGGGTTATCGCTCATGGCGTCGGCCCTCTCATCGGATGTGAGCCGCTGGCTGGATGGGAAGTGGCTCAGCACGAGCGGGGAGACACGCACGCTGCTGCTGCTAATCGGCTGGGCGATGCTGACGGCTTCCATTCAATCGCTGATGCTGAGCAGGCGGACGGTGCTGTTTTTTTCTATCGCTACTCTCTGTTATTTATTCGGATTTCAATGGGGATTCGGCATGGATGCGACGATGTCGATTATCCGCACGGTGGGCTGGAGCTTGCTGCTGTCGGCGTGGCTCCACCTGGACGATCACCTGGCGTTGGAGACGGAACGCGGCCAAAGCAGCCGCTCGTTCCGCTGGCTGCTGTCCTCCCTAATCGCAACAGCGGCGGTAGTCGGCATAGGGGTCGGCCTGTTGAACGCGCATGAGTGGGCAAATCCGCGATCCTTGCCTTCGCTGCAGGAATGGACGAAGTCGTTGACCGCCTCCTACAGTTCAAGCTTCAACCCTCCGGGACAGACAGCAGCCTATGCCGTCAATAAGGGGGTGAATCCACAGACAGGTCTTACGGGATATAGTCAAGACGATACGCAGCTAGGCGGTCCGATTCAGGATGATTCGCGCCTGCTGTTCACAGCTGCTTCGCCGGAGCCGACGTATTGGCGCGGGGAGAGCAAGACAGTCTATACCGGACAAGGGTGGACGTCGAAGCCGGAGCAGGCACAGACATTGGATGCGTCGGGAGCGCTGCGGGACGATTCGACCGCCACGCTCAAAGGATGGTCGGACCCGATCACGCAGACGATAACGGAGTCCCGGTTCATGCCGGAGCTTCCGCTTCTGTTCGGCGGCAAAGTGGAGAGGCTTATTTCGTGGTCACGCAATGGGGCTGACCCTGACCTGGCGCAGAGCTTGCCGGTACTGCGCTACCATCCTATCGGCGAACGATATGAAGCGGCAACGTCTGGGCAAGCTTCATCCGTAACGTATCAATATGAAACGCGCGTGTTCCGCTTGGACGAAGAGATGCTGCGGACAGTTGCAGAGAGTCCCGCGCCGCGAGAGACCCAACTGCCAGAAGAGGTCCGGCGTCTTGGCTTGCAGCTTCCCGCCTCTTTACCGGGGCGTGTGCGCGAGCTCGGTGCCCGGTTGACCGCCGGGGCAGACACGCAGTACGACAAGGTGCAGCGCATTCAACAATTTTTGCTGCGGGAATATACGTACACGAAGACAGAGACTTCCGTTCCGCCAGAGGGAAGGGACTTTGTCGACTACTTTTTGTTCGATGCCCGCCAAGGGTACTGTAATCACTTCTCGACAGCAATGACCATTCTGCTGCGCACGCAAGGAATTCCTGCACGGTGGGTTAAAGGATTCTCCCCAGGCGAAGCGCAATCACCCGGCCATTATGCCGTGCGCGCTTCGGATGCGCATGCATGGGTGGAAGTGTATTTTCCTGCTGTCGGCTGGGTTCCGTTCGAAGCGACCCCAGCTATCAGTCTGACAGGCGGGTCTGATACGGGGGTGGCGGATGTCGTTATGCATTCTGTCGCCCAAGATCGGATAGAGGCGGAGGCTGGTGGAACTGACTCACATGCGATGGTATTAACCTATGATACGCCAGCGGATGTCAAAGAATTGCTCGAGCAATCACTGCAGCCGCAAGCGCCGCTCACCGGCTGGGAGCGGGTGCAGCATGCCGGCTCCGTCGCCGTTCAAGCTTGGCGGAATGGGGTGGAGGAGATAAGGAAGCATTTCGTCTCGGAATGGGAGACACTGACACAGCTTAGCTCGGTATGGAAGCGGCTGACCTCTGGAGAAGAGGGCTTGTCCGCATTTGCGGCTCTCCTTCGCCATCTCATAACACGGATGCCGATATTGATCATCCTTAGTGTGTGGATGATTGCCTTGCTGTTGTTCCTAAGCGTTAAGCGGTGGCGCAAGATGGCTCCGCAGTGGCGTCTGCGCCGGCTCGTTCGGGAGCAAGAGCGCCGATTCCAGAACGAACGTGTGCAAGAAATGGGACGCATTGCTTGGCAGCTTATCGAACGCAAGTATGGCGAGCGCCCTTGCGGCATGACATGGAGCGAATACTTGACTATGAAGCGCAATTCAATGAGCTTGTCCGAGCCGTTGAGCGGTTCGCCACTCGAGCAATTCATTGCGGATTGCAATGCTCTGATCTTTGCCGGCCCACAGGGAGAGCGGGCGGTGAGGCAGCGCTTTTTAGATGGGTGCGCCTTCGTGCTTCGCCAATGCACGTAATATAACGTAATATAGCAGCCATATGCAGCGATAGTTCATGTACGCTGACGGATGCCATATAACTGCAGTATCATAAAAGCCTCCTGCCGCTGATGCAGACCGCAACCTGTTGTTACCGGTGCGGTCTGCTCGTTCGATTTCGGCCTTGCTTTCGATTGCGTTTTTTTTGATTTACGGATGTACTGGAGTTATGTCGTGTGGCCCTGCTCTTTTTGCCTCTCCGCTTTCTCAGGCGAGAAGCACTCTGGCGGGTTCTTGCGGTTCGCGGTTCATGAGCGGGTATCAAAATCTGATTTGGTGTTGACAACGCGGCATCTGTCATCTCCACGAGTATGTTTCTTGCTTCAGCCAATTGTCCATAATGGATAAGCCGGATGTGTGGCCTGTTCTGGAGAACGGACATGATGGAAGCGTCTGTAAATACGCGCAGTTCCGCTTCACGCGGCTCGATCCATTGGGAATATCGCCGTACGTCCGCATCAATATAACCGGGATGGCATAGTAGTTCCGACACACCGCATGGCAGTTGATCCAGAAGAGAGATGAGATGTTGAACGCTAGTGTCCCGATCATACGTATGCATAATGAGATGGTCGGCGGCGTAAGGAAGCTCGATGTCCGGACGATCCGGATGCACTCGCAATGGCAGACGCAGAAGCTGGGCGAATCGCTTCAAGACCCGATATACGACAGGACTGTCAAAATGAATATGACAATGCGAATCGACATGTGTCGGCGCTAGCCCATTGGATATCATGAGACGATATTGAGCGTACAGCTCTCGTTCGACGTCTTGTTCTATCCAATCCGCATGCGTACCGTTAAATGTTCGGTCATGACGAATAAGAGAATGGACTTGTGCCGGTTCGGATATGGGGCTTCCATAAGTTAAGTTAAAATGCAAACCGACTCCGAGCGAAGGGATGGCCTTCGCTAACGAAACCGCATCATAGAAGCCAGGCATGTTGACCATGAGTGAAGTGCTGGTTACGGTTCCGGCGTGGTGTGCTGCTGCAATTCCCTCATTTACGCTGCGTGATAATCCGAAATCATCCGCGTTAATAATAAGAAAGTGATGCATGGTTCATCCCTGCCCCCTTGCTCCCATCATTTCATTTCTATTGAACATGAATCTTTAGTTTAAGCGAATTGATATTATATAGCGGTTCGTCCGAATGGGGAAGGACTGTAAGGACCGAGAAGTCATTCTGTATACAGTAAATGCAAATCAAGGAACGAGGGAATAGGCTTCTCGCCTAAACGTTGATGCATTCGGGCGAACGTCTGTATCGATGCGCACCATGCTCCAGCTCTTTTCATTCGTCCATCCAGCCAGTATAATTTACCATACAAAATCATTGCAAAAGCCTAACGAATTTGTAATCGGGAGGGAAGCGGAGTATGGCCACCATGAAGGATATTGCAGAACAAGTCGGAGTATCCATTTCAACCGTGTCTCGCGTCTTGAATCACGATAACAGCCGGCGCATTAGTGAAGAGACGAAGCACAAAATTTGGCAGGCGGCCAAGCAGCTCAATTACCGCACGAACCTCGCACCCAGACGTTCGGCAACAACGGGGCAGCGAGCTCAGTCCCAATCTTCTGCCAAAACAATCGGCTGCATTTTATCCCTGCCGGACAACAAGTATAATCATCCCTACTATTCCCCGATTCTGCAGGGGATTGAAGCGAAGCTGCTGGAAGAGGGCATTACGCTCTCTTTCATTCATACACAGGCTGAATTAAAGAGCGAGGCTGTGCGGCATGCGCTGCTGCAAGACAGGCCTCCAAGCGGCATCATCTGTGTGGAAGGCATGGATAAAGCGACCTACCGCTGGTTGAAGGAGCGGGTTCCATTTATGGTTGGCATCGATGTGGCGGATCCGGATATTCCGGTCATCTCCTACGATCGCATGAATGCCGCGCGAACAGCCGTGCAGCATCTGCTCAATCACGGACACCGCCACATCGGATTTATCGGAGGGGCAGGTCTGTTCGGGCAGATGGAACGGGAGAAGCGATACCGCGGATACAAGCTTGCTTGTGAGGAGGCGGGGGTCGAAGTTCGACCGGAATGGACGATTGATGCCGCGTGGGATGCCGATCGCAGCTATAAGGAAATGCAGCTTCTGCTTCAGCAGAAGCACCGTCCAACGGCGATGTTCTGTGCCAGCGACATGATGGCCATTGCGGCGATGCGGGCTGTCATCGAGCAAGGGCTGCACATTCCGGATGACATGGCGTTCATCGGGATCGATGATATCGAATTTTCCAGATACAGCTCGCCTCCGTTATCTTCGATTCATATCCCAAAATTTGAGATGGGCTATGCCGCCGCCAAGACGCTGCTGGACAGCATGCACAATCCGTATCCGTTTCCGTTCCGGATGCTGCTGCCGTTTCGCCTCATGAATCGGGAGTCGACGATGAAGCTCCAGTAACTATCTTGACCCATTAAACACACCTTGAGCGGAATTTTTATCCGTCAAGGTGTGTTGTCATTCCGGAGGACGATATCGCCCCTCCGGCTTATTTATTTGCAGCCGGATAATGGATTAGCGTAATGAAACGGATCGGCTTGTCTGTTACATTTGTATAGGTGTGGCTTTGATTCGCCGTGAAGCGCATTGCCATGCTGGGATGGAGCACATAGGTCTTGCCGCCGATAACAACGTGCAGTTCCCCTTCCATGCCCATGATGAATTCATCCACTCCGTCGTAGTGCGGCTCGGACGTATAGGAGCAGCCTGGCTCGATGACGACGCTGTATACTTCGAATCCCTTGTCCTGTTCAAAAGGAAAAATGGGGTATGCGCGGTACGATCCTTCTTCCTCCACCAGCGGCGAGGTATCTTCCATATGGACAACCGTGACGTTCGGTGTCGATTCCTCCATCAGCGTAGCGAAGGAAATGCGCAAGCCGTTCACAATTTTCCATAATACAGAGATAGTAGGATTAGACTCTCCGCGCTCGATTTGCCCGAGCATGCCCTTGCTGACACCGCTCATTTCAGACACTTGATCCAAGCTTAAATTCCGCGATTTGCGTATATCCTGAAGGTTTTTTCCGATTTTTTTGTGTATCGGTTCGTGCATTGCCGATCTCCTCTCCAACGATTCGTACAGTGGGTTTCCAATAGAATACAAAACACCATGTACAATATAACGCACAAACGTATAATATGTTATACAGATGGGTGTTTAAAAGTAGTTTTTCTTTCTATTGTAAAAAAAAATCGAAGGAGGGGCAATCGGTTTATGACAAGAACGATGATCGGTTTGGTGAAAGAAGAACGTAAACCCGGCGCCGTGCTCAAGGAAGTGCCTGTTCCAACTTGCGGTCCCCATGAAGTGCTGGTGCGCGTCAAAGCCTCTTCCATTTGCGGCACGGACGTGCATATTTATAAGTGGGACGATTGGGCAGCGCGCACGGTCGTTACTCCTAATGTATTCGGGCATGAATTTGCAGGTGTCGTCGAGGCGATTGGCGATGAGGTAACGAATGTCAAGGTAGGCGATTATGTATCTGGGGAAGGCCATGTCGTATGCGGGGTGTGCAAAGCTTGCCGCACTGGAAATGCGCACGTGTGCCGGAATACGAAGAGCTTCGGGATTACGATTCCGGGCTGCTTCGCCGAGTATGCAGTCGTCCGGGCGAGCAATATCATTCAGAATGATCCGATGCTGCCGTTCGACATCGCGTGTCTGCAGGATCCGCTCGGCAATGCTGTGCAAGCGGCGTTGTCGGGAGACGTGGTTGGAAAGAGCGTAGCGGTCATCGGGGTTGGACCGATCGGGCTGATGGCGATTGCCGTGGCGAAAGCGTGCGGCAGCGGATCTGTCTATGCCGTGGACATTAATCCGTATCGCTTGGCGATGGCCAAATCGATGGGAGCGGATGTCGTCATTAATAGCCGCGAGGTGCCGATGGCACAGGCGCTGATGGAAGCGACGAATGGGGAAGGCGTCGAGGTCGTGCTCGAAATGTCTGGCCATCCGGATGCGATTCGCGACGCTTTGAAAGCGGCTGCAATGGCAGGACGCGTATCGCTGCTCGGTATCCCGACCCAAGAGGTGCCGCTCGATTTGGCACAGGACATTATTTTCAAAGGACTGCATATTGAGGGCATTACAGGGCGGCGCATGTTCGATACGTGGTACCAGATTAAAGGGCTCTTGGGTTGGGGCAGATTGGATCTGGCCCCGCTCGTGACGCATCATTTCACGCTGAATCAATATGAAGAAGCGTTTGAATTGATGGCTTCCGGGAACTGCGGCAAGATTGTATTCTGGCATGATAAATAACAAATAACGAAGAAACATAACGGAGGTGCTGAAGCATGGCAGGGTTTCAACATATCGAACAGCAGCTGAACGAGTTGAAGCAAGCGGGGCGTTATCGTCCGCTTACGGTATGGGAAGGCGGCTCGGATTCGTGGATGACGCTGAATGACGGCCGGCGGGTGCTGCAAATGTCTTCGAACAATTATTTAGGGCTTACACAGCATCCAAGTCTGAAAAAAGCTGCTATCGAAGCGACCGAGACCTATGGTGTCGGCGCAGGATCGGTGCGTACGATTACCGGAACGCTGGACATTCATGATATGTTGGAGCGCCGCTTGGCTGAGTTCAAAGGCACGGAAGCGACGCTCGTATTCCAATCTGGCTTCACGACGAACCAAGGAGTGCTGTCGTCCATTCTTGGACCGGACGATGTGGTCATCAGCGATGAGCTGAACCATGCCAGCATTATCGACGGCATTCGTCTGACGAAGACGAACAAGCGTATTTATGGGCATAAGGACTTGAATCAATTGGAAGCGGTGCTGAAGGAATGCGGAGGATTCCGTCAACGCCTCGTCGTGACGGACGGCGTCTTCAGCATGGACGGCGACATTGCGCCGCTGCCGCAGATCGTCGAGCTGGCCGAACGCTATGACGCGCTTGTCTACGTAGACGATGCGCATGCCAGCGGCGTGCTTGGCAAGCATGGCAAAGGCTCCACGGACCATTTCGGCCTGCATGGCCGCGTGCATATTCAAGTCGGCACGTTGTCGAAGGCGATCGGCGCCGTGGGCGGGTATGTCGCAACCTCGCAGGTGCTGAAGGATTACTTGACGCACACGGCACGTTCCTTCCTGTTCAGCACTGCGCTCCCGCCATCGGTTGCCGCTACTTGCCTAGCTGCGATTGAGGTGCTGCGGAACGAGCCGGAGCTGACGGAACGGCTGTGGAAGAATGCGAATTCGTTCCGCGCTTCCTTGCAAGCCGCGGGCTTCGACACCGGGGGCAGCGAAACGCCGATCATTCCGATCATCGTCGGCGAGCCGGCGCGCGCACTGGATTTCTCCCGCCGTCTGTTGGAGGAAGGCATCTGCGCTCAAGGCATCGTCTATCCGACCGTAGCTATGGATAAGGGGCGCGTGCGCCTTATCATTACGGCGCAGCACACCGATCAAGACCTGGCCTTCGCACTGGAAGCATTGACGAAGGTGGGCAAAGAATTTGGATTGATCTGAATATAATCGACAGATGCAAGTTATAGTGCGGCACAGCACGCTTTTCTGCAGCGAATGAGCTGATAGGAAGGCGTGCTGTTTATATATATATATGCCCAATCTCCCTTGAACTCAGGAAATAGAAGCGGGTTAGGAGATGATATCGGATCGATGAGACGATCATCGATATTTGGCGTTATTCCCTTGTTAGGATGAGATGGACGAGCAGCGCTTTCTGAGTACAGTCTAGATGACAAGCAACTTTTTCTGAATTCAGTGTAGATGAGGAACAATCTTTTCTGATGCAAAGGGAGAGTGCAGCTAAGGGGTAAATAACAACGTACTGAGTTCAACGGAAGCCCGATGGAGAAGCGTGCCGATGGATCGGCGAAGTAATAATCTAATCCAAACGTATGCCATTCGATAGAGTTAAGCTCCCAATTCTACCTGAAAAGCAGGAGGGTGAACCCATCTATTTGGGCCCAAATAAAGCGCAAAATAATTTCTAAAATGTGAACAAAAACGTATTGACTCCAAAGTTGACATCGTAATATAATGACCACAAGCCGTCACCATAGAGATTTCCCACAACAATAAATTCCATATCAATGCAAAACTCCACAATAATTATACCCAAATTGAAATGATATATTTGCACTATGCACAGTCAATTAGCCAAATTGAGACCAAAATCTACGCCAATGCATTCAAGCAGTAAACATGTGCCGCCGGTGTATATTCACCGTAATATGTAAGCGTTTTATATAGAGAGAGTGCGGCAGATGACTTTCAATATGATGAGGAAAGTAGCAAACCTATTTACTATGTTGCTTTAGTTCATTAACTTACTGCATTGACAAACAATCCGAAAGGGGAATGCAACATGAAGCAAGTTCGAATTGGAATGATTGGAGCTCGCGGAAGAGGCGGCATCGCCAAATATTGGCACCAGCCGGATGGCCGTTCGATCGTCGTCGGCGCAGCGGACATTTATCCAGAGAAGCTGGAGGAGTTCAAGCAGGAGGTAAATCCAGACGCCTTCGTGACGACGGATTATCGTGAACTGATTGCACGCGATGATATCGACGCAATTGCGGTTACATCGCCAGACTTCTGTCACGAGGAGCATGCGGTGGCCGCCTTGAAGGCAGGCAAGCACGTGTTCTGCGAGAAGCCGCTCGCCATTACAGTCGATGGCTGCGACAACATTTTGCAAGCTTGGCAGGAATCAGGCAAGAAGCTGATGGTCGGCTTCAACATGCGCTATATGAACATGTTCCGCACGATGAAGGAAATTGTCGATTCTGGAGTCATCGGCGAAATTAAGGCGGTATGGGTACGGCATTTCGTTGGCTGGGGAGGTTACTTCTATTTCCACGACTGGCACGCGAATTCTAAAAATTCGACCGGACTGCTGCTGCAGAAAGGTTCCCACGACATTGATATCATCCATTGGATTACCGGACGTTACGCGACGAAGGTATCGGCGTTCGGCGGGCTTGATTTTTACGGCGGTGACAAGCCGAATGATTTAACGTGCCCGACCTGCAATGAGAAGGAGACGTGTACGGAAGCAAGCCCGGGGCATTTGATTGAGTGCGCATTCCGCGAGGAAGTGAACGTGGAAGACAACAATATGGTCATTATGGAGTTAGAAGGCGGAATTAAGGCATCTTACTTGCAGTGCCATTTTACGCCGGACTACCATCGGAATTATACGTTTATCGGCACAGAAGGGCGCATGGAGAACAACGAATTGGAGAACAAGGTGTATGTATGGACACGCAGCTCGAACTCATCGCGTGAACTTTCGAACCGCGTTTACGAGGTGAAGGAAGCGAAGGGAACTCATGGCGGGGCAGATCCGAACATCTGCCGAGACTTTGTCGACATGATTCTCGATGGCAAAGAGCCGATCGCTACTCCCCTGGCGGGTCGCATGAGCGTCGCTGTCGGCTGTGCGGCCACAGAATCCATCCGTTCCGGAGGCGGTGTTGTTCAAGTGTCTCCGACTCCTGACTTCTCCACGCTGCAAGGCATTGGACAATAACTAACAGAGGGGGCGTTTTGACGCTCCCTTTCATACCAATAAATTCTCGAAATTTTAAAAGCTAAAAAATAACATCGGACACTCATTTTTACAAGATCTGGGATTTAACAAATATTAGGATTTCTTGTAAATAAAAAGGGGGGATCAATGCGTGAGCAGAGCAGGCGCGGTGGAACAGGCTGCGAATCGCCTACCGGTCCAGGAGAGCAAGGCGAACTGGATATGGCGTTCCATGAAGCGTAACTGGCAGCTGTATGCACTTATTGCACCGGTCGTCATTTATTACATCGTGTTTCACTATTTGCCGATGTACGGCGTTCAGATCGCCTTTAAAGACTTTATCGCGTCAAAAGGAATATGGGAGAGCCCATGGGTTGGATTCAAGCACTTCGAACGTTTTTTTAACAGTTATTTCTTCGAACGTTTAATTTTGAACACGCTTACAATTAGTCTGTACACGCTTCTCGTCAGCTTCCCGGTGCCGATTATATTGGCGCTCATGCTGAACGAGGTGAAGACGAAATGGTTTAAGAAGACCGTGCAGACGATTACGTACGCGCCGCATTTCCTGTCGGTTGTCGTCGTGGTCGGCATGCTTTTCATTTTCCTTAATCCGAGCACAGGCATTATCAATCACCTCATCGTGGCGCTCGGAGGCGAATCCGCCAGCTTCATGACGGATCCCAAATGGTTCAAGACGCTGTACGTTATGTCGGACGTCTGGCAGACGATGGGCTGGAGCTCGATTATATATCTGGCTGCGTTGTCCGGCGTCGATCACCAGATGCACGAAGCGGCGACAATTGATGGGGCGAGCAAGCTGCAGCGCATCTGGCACATCAACATTCCAACCATTGCACCGACCATCGTCATCCTGCTCATTCTCAATTTGGGCAGCGTAATGGCGATCGGCTTCGAGAAAATTTTCCTGATGCAAAACTCGCTTAACTTGGAGAGCTCTGACGTCATTTCGACGTACGTGTACCGCGCTGGTATTTTGGACGCTCAGTACAGCTTCTCCGCAGCCATCGGCCTGTTCAACTCACTTGTCAACTTCACGCTTCTGGTCGTTGTGAACTTCATAGCGAGGCGTGTAAATGAGACGAGCTTATGGTAAAGGAGGGACAGACATGATAGACCGTTCATTTGGTGACCGCATCTTCGATGTCGTCAATTACATCTTATTATCATTCATTACGATCATTGTGCTGTATCCGCTCCTGTTCGTCATGAGCGCGTCGATCAGCAATCCAGAGACGGTGCTGCGCGGAGAGATGTGGCTCATCCCGCGGGAAATTAATTTTGATGCGTATCACACGATTTTTCAGAACAAAGATATTTTAAGCGGCTACGGCAACACGATTTTGTATACGGCAGTCGGCACGGCCATCAATCTCGTCATGACGATATGCGCTGCTTACCCGCTTGCGCGCAAAGACTTTTTCGGCCGGGGTCTCATCACCGGCATGATCGTATTCACGATGTTCTTCAGCGGCGGCCTGATCCCGACTTATCTCTTAATTAAAAATTTGCATATGCTCGATTCACTATGGGTCATGGTTATCCCTAATGCGGTCGCTGTATGGAACATCATCATTATGCGGACGTTCTTCCAGCAGTCGATACCAGGTGAAATTCAAGAGGCGGCCATGATTGACGGATGCAGCCACATGCAGACGCTGCTTCGTATCGTGCTGCCGTTATCGATGCCGATTATTGCCGTCATGGTGTTGTTCTATGCGGTAGGGCACTGGAATTCCTACTTTAACGCCTTAATTTATTTGACAAGCAAAGACAAGTTTCCGCTGCAGCTCATCCTGCGGGAAATTCTTATCCAGAGCGACTCCGGGGATATGGTGAAGCTGACTTCGGAATCGGCCATCAAGATGAAGATGAGCGTCGAAGGATTAAAATATGCGGTGCTGGTCGTGGCCAACTTGCCAATGCTCATCCTGTATCCGTTCCTGCAGCGCTATTTTGTGAAAGGCATCATGATTGGGGCTCTAAAAGGATAAATTTCAATACGTAAGGGGGACTTGTAATGAAATGGTTTGCGATGACAATGAGCATGGTGCTTAGCCTCTCACTGTTCGTAACGGCGTGCGGTGGAGGCGGCGGTAATGAAGGAACGGATTCGGGGAAGAGCGAGGAGCGGCTTGCGAACCTGAATCAAGCAGGCATGCCGATCGCCAAAGAGAAAATAACGATGACGGGCTTTGCCGCGAAGCTGTATGCATCAGCCGATTGGAGCAAGCTCATGCTGTGGGAAGAGTACGAGAAGATAACGAACGTTCATATCGACTGGGAAACGGTGCAGATTGACAGCCTGAAGGAGAAGCGCAACATTAAGCTGGCAGGCGGGGATTACCCGGAAATCTTCTTCGCCTCGGCCTTCGCCAAGAGCGATCTGATTAAGTACGGCAGCCAGGGCACATTCCTGAAGCTGAACGATCTCATCGATCAGAATGCCCCCAATTTCAAGGCCATGATGGAGAAATATCCGATCGTCAAAAAAGGCATTACGATGCCAGATGGCAGCATTTATGGACTGCCGACGGTATTTGATCCGGAATTCATATCGCTCTTCTATGGTACGCCGTGGATGAAGCAGGAATGGCTCGACAAGCTCAACCTGAAGCCGCCGACCAATCTGGATGAGCTGTATAACGTGTTGAAGGCCATCAAGGAAGGCGATCCGAACGGAAATGGCAAAAATGATGAAATTCCGTGGGGCTCCAAAGGCGTATGGATTATGATCAACTACTTGAAAGGCTCGTTCGGCCTGAACAAGAACGGTGTCGCGAATCCAAACGTTGATCTCGATCCAGACACTGGCAAGCTGCGCTTCGTGCCGGCAACGAAGCAGTACAAGGAATTGCTTGAGTATGTGGCCAAGCTGTACCGTGACGGCATGTTCGACAAAGAGACATTCACGATGAAGGATACCGACATCTCTTCCAAGGCGACCGCGGGTGTGTACGGCTTCCTGGACGGTGTCGATCCGAAGGCGATTTACAATCAGGAAGGTTATGTGGGGATGCCGATCCTTGAGGGGCCGTATGGAGACAAGATGGCAACTAATATCGGCTCGCCGCTCGGCAATATTGGCATGTTCGTACTGACAGACAAGGCAAAAAATCCGGAAGCCGCCATCCGTTGGATGGATCATTTTTATAGCGATGAAGGCGCGAAGATGTTTTTCATGGGTTTTGAGGGTGTCACGTACAAAATGACCGACAAAGGGGAATATGAGTATTTAGACAGCATTGCGAAAAATCCGGACGGCTTGAATCTGGATCAGGCTGTAAGCCAATACCTCGTGTGGCCTGGCGGATACTATCCGGGCATCGTCAAGCAACAGTTCTTCAAAGGTGCGGAAGGCTTGCCGTCTTCTGTCAAGAACGCCGAGGATGCGGCGCCTAATTCCATTAAATTGGACGACATCTGGCCGGCATTCAACTTTACGCCGGAAGAGCAGGATGAATTAACGACAATTCAGACGGACATCCACACGTTCGTTGACGAGATGCGCGACAAGTTCGCCTCTGGCGCCCTCGGCTTCGACCAATGGGACAGCTACGTGCAGCAGCTGGATAAGATGAATGTGAAGCGTTATCTAGAGATCTACCAAGCGGCGTATGACCGTTATACCTCTTCGAAATAACCGCCCTTTCTAAGAGTCCCTTGCGGTCAACGATCGCAAGGGATTGGCGCACCACCATGCATCATGAGTCAGGTGATGCGTCAACGACTTCCCGCATTCACCTTCAATGCGGGAAGACGCTCCTTATTATTGTAACGCACCCGTCCGCATGCAACTGAAGCATAATCATATATTCACGATCAGTCTCGGATTTATATGATGCGATAGAATTATTGGTCCTGCATATATCCACATCACGGACACTCCTTAAAAATAGTATACATCCACCTCGCCAATGAAAACGGAAGCTTAGCCACAGTACCGTGCAACGCTGTAATTCTACTTTTTGAAACTGATACATATATTACCCCTAGAATCACTCGAAAGCTAAACAATTGTCATGCTTAACCAAGTAGAGTGGATAGTATGTTCCTTGAAATTACAGAGGTCAAAATGAGGCATAAGTATTTTTAAATTTATGGTTTACATAATTTTACTAGAGGCTTATAATAGGGGTCATTATAATTCCTACTGAGTTTATAGGAATAATAAGAAATTATTAAAATATCCGTATTAACGGGAGGGTCACCATGAAGAAAATATTGATGACGTTATTATCTTTGACGATGGCTAGCAGCCTGCTTCTTGCAGCCTGCTCTAACGACAGCTCCGCACCTGCCTCCGACAACGGCAATCAGGCCGCGCCGGCAAGCAGCTCTGATTCGGGCGGTACGACGACAGAGGCGAATGCCGCGGAACTGCTTGCGGGTCCGGTCGCAGCCTCCGACATGTCGAAGCTTCCGGAGCAAGCGAAGAAGCGTACAGATACGATAATTGTTGGGCTTACGGATCCGAGCGGCGCGTTTACGCCTTATTTCCACCAGAGCGGCTATGACGGCAACGTGTCTTCCGTCCTGTACGCTTCACTTGTGACGGTGGATGACAAGGGACTTCCGATTCCAGACCTTGCGGAGAGCTGGGACATTTCCGAAGACGGGCTTACATATACATTCCATTTGCGCAAAGACTTGAAGTTCAGTGACGGTTCCCCGCTAACGGCTGAGGACGTGGCATTCACATGGACGATTCTCCATGACAAGGCGTACGACGGAGACTCTGAAGTTCCGACGGTCCTCAGGATTAAGGGCGGCCAAGATTATAAGGAGGGCAAGTCCAAGTCCATTGAGGGCATTACCATTATCGATCCGCAGACGATCTCGGTAACTATTGAGAAGGTCAACGCGAAGGCTTTACTGACGCTTGGCGATAATGTGCTGTCGAAAGCTTACTACGGGAAAGATTATACGTTCGGCAGTCTGGATTATATTAAAAAGCTGCATGCCACTCCGGTGGGCAATGGGCCTTACAAGCTGGATAAGTTCATTCCAGGTCAAGAGGTGCGCTTCATAGCTAATGAATACTATTACAAAGGCAAGCCGAAGACAGAACATTTTATTTACAAAACGACAGAAGGCGACACATGGCAGTTTATCGAGACGGGGGAGCAAGACTATGGCAGCTTTACGGCGACACAAGACAATATTGATAAGCTGAAGAAGCTCGGCTTCCTTAACATCGTTCCGTCGACAGGCAGTTCTTACGGCTACTTGCAGTTCAATCTGGAGCATGCAACGCTCAAGGATAAAAAGCTGCGTCAGGCGCTGACTTACGGCTTGGACCGTAAAACCATTTACGTCGATGCGAACCAAGGCGGCGCACAAATCGCGAACGTTCCGACAGCGCCGATCTCATGGTCATATACGGAAGAGGGGATTAACCCATACAACTACGATCCGGAAAAAGCAAAGGCCTTGCTGGATGAAGCCGGTTGGACAGAAGGGGCTGGCGGCATTCGGGAGAAGGACGGACAGAAGCTGACGATTCATTTCATCGGTTCGAAGAGCAAAGGGACGGATATCTTTATTGCGGTGGCAAAAGAGAACTATGCGGCGATTGGCGTTCAGTTGGAAGCTGAGCAGTTCGCGGATTTCAACGCGTTGTCGTCCAAGTTCGAAAGTCGTGATTTTGATCTCGTATCCTTCTCTACACCGATGCTGATAGATCCATCTGATGGCGTATCTTCTTTTGTCAACGGAGAAGTGAAGGGCTACGACAATCCGAAAGTGAAGGAACTGTATGACAAAGGCTTGGAGACCACCGATATCGAAGAGCGAAAAAAGATATACAAAGAGCTATATCAAGTCATCAACGATGATGCGCCTTACATTTTCACCAGCTATCGAAAATCAGTATACGCCTACAACGGACGTATTGAAGGGTTGATCGTGAGTCCGTTCCGTGGACTCGCCACCAGCCTGCCTGACTGGTCGCTGAAGTAGGATTGTAGAGGTTGTTCAAACTCGAACTTTATGCCCCCGTCTGACGGGGGTGAATGACTTCCAAAGGAGCCGATCATGAGTACATATTTGCTGCGAAGATTTCTGTACATGATTCTTATATTGTTTGCGGCGTCTTTGCTCATATTTATGTTGTATGCATTGATGCCGGGCGACTTCGTCTCGAACAACATGAAGCTGACCGCAGAACGCAAAGCCGAACTGCGAGAAATATACGGCTTGAGCAAGCCTGTTATGGAACGCTATTTCAATTGGATGAACAATGCCTTCCACGGCAACTTCGGTTATTCGTTGGCGCAGCAGAAGCCCGTATTGACCTTGTTTAACGAATATATTTGGAATTCATTTTTGCTAGCGGTAACGTCGACCTTCTTCACATGGCTGTTGGCAGTCATTATCGGAGTCATAGCCGCCTATAAACAATATTCATGGTTCGACACGCTGGTCATGATCGGCATCTTCGCCGCGATGTCGATTCCGTCGTTCTTTATCGGTCTCTTCCTGATCAAGATGTTCGCTGTCGACCTGAAATGGCTGCCGCCGGGCGGGATGCTGACGACAGGGAGCAATGCCACAGGCATGGAGTTCGTTCGCGAAGTCGTCGATCATATGATGCTGCCGGTTATCGTCATGACGCTGCTCGGTGTCGGTTCGCTGACCCGCTATTTCCGCAGCAACATGCTCGATGTTATCCGTCAGGATTATATTCGTACCGCCCGTGCTAAAGGAATGCGGGAACGAGTCGTGCTGTACCGGCATGCGTTGAAAAATGCCATGCTGCCGGCCATCACGCTCGTCGGCTTCGAGCTGCCGGGCTTGTTCGGCGGATCGCTCATCATCGAGAAAATATTTAACTGGCCGGGTATCGGCCAATTGTATATGCAGTCCTTCACTGTGAGGGATTACCCGCTGCTGATGGGTTTCACCATGTTTATCGCCGTCTTGACGGTCATCGGCACGCTTTTGTCGGACATCTTATACCATGCTGCCGATCCGCGCGTCAGATTGTAACAGCATGAATAGGGAGGTTTCACCATGTCATCCATATCAGGCAGTGTGACGAAGACGGAAGCTCGTCAGGCAGCAGTTACGCCGATCCGTTCATCATTGTGGCGTCAAGCGCTCCACCGCCTCTGCAAAAATAAGCTGGCGATGTCCGGTTTTATTTTTATTGTGTTTATGCTTTTGGCTTGTTTTGCAGGGCCTCTGTTCTCACCATATGCCGACAACAAGATTAATCCGGCCAATATGAATGCCGCGCCGTCGCTGAAGCATTGGCTAGGCACCGATATGCTCGGAAGGGACGTCCTGACACGGCTGTTGCAGGCGGGTCGCATTTCTCTCACTGTCGGCATTGCATCTATGTGTATTTCCGTGATTCTCGGGTCTATTCTTGGAGCAATTGCTGCTTATTATCGAGGGATTGTTGATCAGATCATCATGCGCGTGGCTGATCTGCTGCTAACGATTCCAGGCTTGCCAATTTTGTTTATTATGGGCGCCCTGCTCTCAGAGTGGAAAATCCCATCCGAATATCGCATGTATATCGTCATGCTGATGCTCAGCTTCATCGGCTGGCCGGGACTGGCGCGGCTCGTTCGCAGCCAGATGCTTAGCATCCGCGAGCGTGAATTCATGCAGGCGGCGATCGTGCTCGGCTTAAATGATCGGCGGAAGCTGTTCAATCATATGATTCCGAACATCATTCCGCTGCTCATCGTCGTTGCTACGCTCAGCATTGGCGGCGCTATTTTGAGTGAATCTGTATTGAGCTTCTTTGGTCTTGGCGTCATGCCTCCGACGCCGACTTGGGGGAATATGATTGATGCGGCGAACAACCTGATTGATTTCGAGAAGCACCCTTGGTTATGGATACCGCCAGGTGTGGCCATTTTTACAACGGTTATCGCCATCAATATTTTTGGTGACGGTCTACGTGATGTGCTTGATCCTAAACAGAAGAAGTAAGGGAATGACATGTGATGAAAAATGTAATCGAGATTGATCATCTCAGCACTTATTTTTATACGGAAGAAGGGGCCGTGAAGGCGGTCAACGACGTCAGTCTGCGCGTTCGCGAGGGGGAAACGGTCTGCATCGTCGGCGAATCCGGCTGCGGGAAGAGTGTGACAGCAATGTCAGTAATGGGACTCGTTGAGGAGCCGGCCGGTAAGGTGGTGGAAGGCAAAATTCAGTTTGATGGACGGGATCTGCTGTCACTTCATAAAAATGAGCTGCGGCACGTTCGCGGCAACGACATCGCGATGATCTTCCAAGAGCCCATGTCTTCGCTTAACCCGGTGCTCACGATTGGCAAGCAGATAATGGAGCCGTTGATGGAGCACCAGCGGATGAACAAGAAACAGGCCCGCATGCGGGCGATCGAGCTCATCGAAATGGTTGGCATCTCACGACCCGAGCAAATTGCGGACAGCTATCCGCACCAGCTGAGCGGTGGCATGCTGCAGCGGATTATGATCGCGATTGCGATCTCCTGCAATCCGAAGCTGCTGATCGCGGATGAACCGACGACTGCGCTGGATGTAACCATTCAAGCGCAGATCCTCGATATGCTGCGTCAGATTAAGGCAGACTCGAACATGTCCATCCTGCTAATTACGCACGACCTCGGCGTCGTGGCCGAAATCGCGGATTATGTCGTGGTTATGTATTCCGGCAAAATCGTAGAAGAAGGCGATGTCGTCGAGCTGTTCGAAAATCCGAAGCACCCGTACACACAAGGTCTGCTTCGCTCGAAGCCGATTATGGGGGAGCGTCAGGAGGAGTTGTACTCCATACCGGGCCAGGTTCCGAATCCGCTTGAACTAAAGGAATCCTGCTATTTCCATGACCGCTGCGAGCACTGCATGGCGATCTGTCAGATGAAGCTGCCGTATCTCCGGAACGTGGCCGGCAGACAGAAAGTGGCCTGCTGGCTGTACGAGGAGGTGGTCGAGCATGTCTAAGCCGTTGTTAGAAGTGAACCATCTGAAGAAATACTTTCCGATTACGTCCGGGTTATTCAACCGCACCATCGGTCATGTGAAGGCAGTGGATGATATTAGCATTACTCTCCAGCAGGGCGAGACGTTCGGCTTGGTCGGCGAGTCCGGCAGCGGGAAGAGCACAGTGGGCCGCACGATTATCCGTCTGACCGACAAGACGGACGGGGAAGTGAAGTTCAAGGGCATCGACCTGTACAATGTGCCGGAGAAGGAGCTGCGCAAGCTGAGACCGAAGATGCAGCTTATTTTCCAAGACCCGTACAGCTCGCTCAATCCGCGGGTTCGAGTGGGGGATGCCATCGGTGAAGCGCTCATCAACCATGGGCTTGCGCCGAAGGAAGAAGTTCGGGAACGAGTCTTGGACGTGCTGGATTCCTGCGGTCTATCGTCCTATCATATCGACCGCTTCCCGCATGAATTCTCGGGCGGACAGCGCCAACGCATCGGCATAGCACGTGCACTTATATTGGATCCGGATCTCATCATTGCGGATGAGCCGGTATCTGCCCTGGACGTGTCGATTCAGGCTCAAATCATTAATTTATTCCGCAAGCTGCAGACGACGCGCGGACTGACCTACTTATTCATATCCCATGATCTGAGCGTCGTAGAGCATCTGTGCAACCGCATCGGCGTCATGTATCTCGGCACGATGATGGAGACCGCTTCGCGAGACGAGCTGTTCAAAAATCCACTGCATCCGTACACGAAGGCGCTGTTATCAGCGGTGCCGATTCCTGTGCCCAGGCTGAAGCGGGAGCGGATTGTGCTGAAGGGCGACATCCCGAATCCGGCCAATCCGCCAGCAGGCTGCAAGTTCCATACGCGCTGCCCGTTTGCTGCGGATGTTTGCCGCGAGCAGGTACCCGTGTTTCGCCATATGGGCGGGGATCATTATGTGGCTTGTCATCTGGTCTAAAGAGTGTATGCCCCGCAAGTCGAGTACTCGGCAGCGGGGCATTGTTTTCTTAATCGATAAGCGCATTATATTATTATGATAAAAATACCGAGTAGGCTTTCGCACAAACAACCATCTCATGGATTACATATTCTGAATTCTGTGTTACTAATCCAGAGGAGATGATCTTTTGGCACGGATTCTTGATTATAAAGCAACGGAACCACTTCGGAGATTTAACCGAGCTAAATCGTTCACTATCCCGTTTTCCCCAAGAAGGGTTCGCCTTGCATCGATACGGCTGCGCCTTCCGAAGCGCGCGAATCGAGTGCAATTAATTGCGAGCGTCGGTGTTCGCGGAATCACAGGCATTGCCCAAATTTTATTTAAGATCTTTCGTGATGGAACAGAAATCTTCAATACCAAGCAAGGAATCGAATCCGCAGGCTCGGAGCAAAATTATATCGTAACTTTCCAAGCCATAGATTTTAACGTAGAATCGGGTTCGCATACCTATACGGTAACTGCAGAAAACACCACAGCGGGAACTAGGGCTGATGTAGTAGGTCCTATATCATTTAGTGGATTGGCTATTAAAACAACCAAATAATTGGGATTCCACTTTGCACCTGTATAAGGTGCTTTTTTTATTCAGAGCGTTTTTCATTAATCAGAGCTCTTGAACCACAAGGATTTCAGACATAAAAAAGGGACTTCATCCCAACACTAACGACAATCCATAGACTATGCTCCCTAATCAAGGAAATCAAGGAGGGGGGCGGACAACAGTGGTGTTTACTACATCCATATGGCGGACAGACTGTTACAACCAACCTTAATCATTGCATGAAGGAGGCGATTCGGATGCTGAAGCGCTCATTGGCCGGTATCGGTCAGCGCGTCGGGTACGGACATATCAAGCGGTTCAACCGGGTGTTCATGGAATTCAAGGGCATCCCCCGCTCAAATACTGCCTGAGTAAGCGCGGTTCTAGCGGATGCGGTTAGATTGCAGATTGACTCCGCTTTTGTCAGTTCGTTATAATTAGGGACAATATGTTTAGGGAGGCACGGCAATGACAAAGCCACATCATGAAATGATCGTTGTTCTCGACTTTGGAGGACAATACAACCAGCTCATCGCACGCCGCATTCGCGATTTGGGCGTGTACAGCGAACTCATTCCTTACAATACACCAGTAGAACGCATTCAGGAGCTGAATCCGAAGGGCATTGTCTTCTCTGGCGGTCCGGCAAGTGTGTACGAAGAGAACTCGCCACTCGTAGACCCGCGTATTTATGACTTGGGTCTGCCGATTTTTGGTATCTGCTACGGCATGCAAATGATGTCCCATCAATTGAACGGCAAGGTGGAACGCGCAGGCAAGCGTGAATACGGTAAAGCCGATGTAGTCTTCCAACCGGATAGCGGCTTGATTCATGACCTAGAGCCAAATCAGACGGTATGGATGAGCCATACTGATCTGGTTGTCGAGCTGCCGGAGGGCTTCCGCGTGGACGCGGGTACGGAGCATGCGCCGATCGCGGCGATGAGTCATCCGGAGAAGCGTTTCTATGCGGTGCAGTTCCATCCGGAAGTGCGGCACTCCGTCTACGGCAATGAAATGATTCGCAACTTCCTGTTCAGCATTTGCGGCTGCCACGGCGACTGGACGATGGAGACGTTCATTGAGGACAAAGTGCGTGAAATCCGCGAAACGGTCGGCGACCGCAAAGTGTTGTGCGCCTTGAGTGGCGGGGTGGACTCTTCCGTCGTTGCGGCGCTCATTCATAGAGCTGTTGGCGATCAGCTGACTTGCATGTTCATCGATCACAACCTGCTGCGTAAGGGTGAAGCCGAAGGCGTTATGGAGACGTTCGTTGGCAAATTCGACATGCACGTGGTGAAGATTGACGCGCGTGAGCGTTTCATGAGCAAGCTGGCCGGTGTATCGGATCCGGAGAAAAAACGGAAAATTATCGGCAACGAGTTCATCTATTGCTTTGACGAAGAGTCTGCGAAGCTTGGTGACTTCGGTTTCCTAGCGCAAGGCACGCTGTACACGGATATCGTGGAAAGCGGCACGGCGACGGCGCAGACGATCAAGTCTCACCACAATGTGGGTGGCTTGCCGGAAGATATGAAGTTCAAGCTCATCGAGCCGTTGAACACGTTGTTCAAGGACGAAGTGCGCAAGGTGGGCGAAGAGCTTGGCCTGCCGCGCGAAATCGTATGGCGGCAGCCGTTCCCGGGACCGGGACTCGCCATCCGCGTGCTTGGCGAAGTAACGGAGGACAAGCTGGCTATCGTGCGCGAATCCGATGCGATTCTGCGCGAAGAGATTGCCAAGGCAGGCTTGGACGGCGAAATTTGGCAGTACTTCACAGCACTGCCTGACATGAAGAGCGTTGGTGTCATGGGCGACGCGCGCACGTATTCCTACACGGTAGGCATCCGCGCCGTAACGTCCATTGATGGCATGACCGCTGACTGGGCGCGCATTCCATGGGATATTCTCGAGAAGATTTCCGTTCGTATCGTCAATGAGGTGGACAACGTGAACCGTATCGTCTATGACGTTACGTCGAAGCCGCCAGCAACGATTGAATGGGAATAGTGTAAGGCAGATAAAGGGCCGCCCTACAGTCTATACAGACTGCGGGACGGCCCTTTTTTATGTATTAAGAGGTGTGTTCCGCTCTATCTGCACGGCGGATCTCGTTGCGGGTGCCGGGGATAATTGTCTTTTTCAACTCATACCCATTCATCTCATTTTCAAGCAGCAGACCGAGAATGATATGTTCAAGCATGGATTCACCTTCTAAATAAAATGTGGAGCTGTTGCTCTACTATATATATCGATAAGATATATCTAATCGATATATCACATAAACCTTGGCTTGCTTGGAGTCAATAGTCGAAAAACATGGTGAGCATGTCCTTTCCAACCAAAAGAAAGCCTAGCCCTCCATCAGTGAATCGGAGAATTAGGCTTTGCCCGGTAATTATATTTAGGCCAAATGAAATGGAATTATTTCTGTACCGATTGGAGGGTTTCCAATAAGGTTTGGCGATACTCCTTCTGCTCCTCCATAATCGAATGCAGCATCGGAAGCAAAGAAGCCATTTTTGCCCTCTGATTGCTTGTCCCATCCGCTAGCATCAAGATTATGGTGTATAACATCGTGATGATGGAGTAGTTGTCCACGTACGTAATATTAAGAGCTTGTCCACCAGTGCCTCCGGCTCCACCGGCCCCTCCAACGCCGCCTTGACCAATGGCGCTGGAAGTTGCATTCGCGCCGATACTTGAATCCAGGTTCTCACCTGCTTCGTCACCGTTTTGGCTATCGAATTGTTCGTCCTGACGAGCTTCACTCAACGTCATCACCCTAACATGTTTGTATATTCTTTTGATAAAGCCTGAATTATTTTGTCAGTTATACGCCTTTTTCGATTTCAGCATTTCCGTTGCCGCCGTCGCCTCCGTCGCCGCCAGCACCGCCGGCAGCGCCATTGCCGCCATCGCCGCCATTACCTGTATTGCCGTTGGCAGTTGCGATGGATCCTGCAGCTGCTACGGCTACCCCGACGCCGATCCCAAAGCCGCCGTCGCCGCCGTCGCCGCCATTGCCGCCATCGCCACCGTTGCCGCCGTCGCCGCCGTTACCGCTGTCTTCAATTTCAACTTCGCGTTTTCTGTGATGATTTGGATAATATTTTTCTTCTTCTCCCCACATCTTAGATCACTCCTATTATTTTTAATGGTTTCATAAGATTTGAATTTGCTTCATGAAAGCTACTTCTGAAGGTTCGACAATGAAATAAGCCGTTGAATCAATTTCGCAACGTCGATATTCAGCTTGACGCCCTGAATGTCCATATTGAGCCCGTTATCACCATCCAAGCCCAAGCTTGTACCGTCGCCATCGATTCCATTTACTCCATTTAACCCGTTACTTCCATTAATTCCGTGTGAACCATCTACGCCATTTTTACCTGCGCCATGTCCAATCTCGGAGCTTTTGTTTTTCTTATTTTGTTCAGTCACCTTTATCACCACCCCATATCTTCTGCAAGCGAAGCTCAGCGGCAAAGCCAAAATTTCTTATCTGCCCTATGACTTTGTTACCGAGCTTGAGATAGTATATGAAGATAAAACTTATTACGGTAACGACGTTTCCCCAATTGCTACAACATTTACTAGAATTCAACTATAATGGACAAGGCATGTTGATAGATTACGATTTTTCCCGGGCAGGCTTTTCAATTTCTTGGCAGAGCGTTTCGAACCCTTTTACCGTATTATTTAGTTCAGTCAGGTTTTGCTTAAGTTTGTCTAGATTTTTCGCAAAACCTTGAATGTCTTTTCCGTTGTCTTTTAGAGCGTCTATATTTTTGATGAGTGAATCCAAGTTCATCATATCTGTTCCCTCCTTTCGAAAGACTTCATACTAATCTATGAACGCTCTACGAAAAACGTTAAACACGAACAAGGATTATATTTACTGTTTAAATGTTCGGATTTAGCGTTGACAACCTTCTAGGTTCGCTTTACAATGGTTGTAGATAACCTAATACGTCAAGTTTTTTCGTATAATCTCGGGAATTGGCCTGAGAGTTTCTACGGATCACCGTAAATGATCTGGCTACGAAGAGCATCGGCGCTGTCTGTCTGACGAATCGATACCATTCGTCTCTACCATCCTGCTCCCTAAGCGTTTTGAATGTCATTTTCAAGATGGGAACTTGTGATGCATAGATGTATGTACAGGGACAGTGGAAGAAGCACGCCGTACTTTTCAATGCCAGAACTCGGGAGATCATCATCCTGAGTTCTTTTTTTGTCCGTATAGGTTGCTGGGGAGTAAACAAGTAAACATTCATGAGAGTTCATGGGGAGGATGTTACGAGCATGGAGCGCTTCTTCAAAATCAAGGAGCAAGGTTCAACAATTAAGACAGAAATAATGGCAGGGATTACGACCTTCATGACGATGGCTTACATCTTGGCCGTTAACCCGGACATTTTGACTGCATTCGGCAAAACGGGCATGGATTGGTACGCTGTATTCCTCGCGACGGCCATTGCTGCCGGGGTATTCACCATTGCTATGGGGATTTTCGTTAACTTTCCGGTCGCATTGGCGCCAGGGATGGGACTTAATGCATATTTCGCGACGGTCGTCGTCTCCACGGCTGGATCGGACCATCCGATTACGTGGCAGATGGCTCTAACGGCGGTCTTTATTTCAGGTATTATCTTTTTCTTATTGACGATTACACACATACGCCAAATGCTGCTGGAAGCTGTGCCGGATGCATTGAAGCATGCGATTACGGTCGGTATCGGGCTATTCATTACGATTGTCGGCCTGAAGAACAGCGGGCTGTTGTCCGTATCGGTCGAGACAGTGAATGATGTTCCGAAGGGAACGTTCACGCCGCTTATGGGCTTCGAATCGGTATTCGGTATGGGCAGCTTCACCGATCCAAGTGTGCTGCTGACCATTATCGGCTTGGCGCTTATATCGGTGCTTATGATTCTGAATGTGCCGGGCGCGATTTTGTTCGGTATTCTTGGCACGACCATCATCGGTATTTTCATGGGTGTCGTTGACTTCAACAACTTGTCGACAGACAAGACGCCATGGATCCCGGATTTGGGACAGCTTAGCTTCTTTGAATTCGACTTTGCCGGCATTATGGGCGTCGGTATCGTATCCATCATTTTGACCTTCACCTTCGTGGAATTGTTCGACACGTTCGGAACACTCGTCGGGACGGCGAATCGCGCTGGATTCATGAAGAACCGCGAAGAAGGCAACAAGCGCGTCGGCAAAGCGATGTTCGTCGATTCCATCGCTGTCGGCGGCGGCGCGGTACTCGGCACAAGCACGGTAACGGCATTCGTCGAGAGCTCTGCTGGGGTAGCGGCAGGCGGCCGCACCGGTCTGACTTCGGTAACGACAGGCATTTGCTTCTTGCTGTCCTTGTTCCTGGCACCGGCTGTGGCGCTTATTCCAGGCTCCGCAACGGCTGCCGCGCTGATTGTGGTTGGCGTGCTCATGATGCAGGCCGTGCGCGAGATCAATTTCCAAGACCTCGTCATCGGCATTCCGGCGTTCATGACAATTGCCTTCATGCCTTTTACGTACAGCATTGCGAACGGGGTCTCCTTCGGTATTCTCGCTTATGTGCTGCTTGCATTCGTAGCGAACGTATTTGGCAAAGGAGAGCAAAAATATAAAATTCATTGGCTCATGTGGATATTGTTCGTGCTCGTCATCATTCGCTATGTGGCGATGGGCGGACACTAATCACTCCAATCAGACTGGCATTACATCAATCCGGCAGCGGATTGCCGTGAATACAGAAGGAATCGGTGCATGACTGGAATATGTGGAACGACCCAGGAAGCGGCGAATCGCATCTGCTTCGAGGCTATAGGCGAAGGACAGCCGCTTCTCGTGCTTCACGGATTTACGCTGGATCACCGTACGATGATGCGGACGCTAGAGCCTGTGTTGGCTGGTTCATCCGGCTGGCTGCGCATCTATGCGGATCTCCCCGGAATGGGGCGGCCCCACTCGGGCGGTCCTGTTACGGCTTCGGATGACATGCTGAAGGTGTTGGCGGCATTCGTGAAGCGAGTCATCCCTCACGGAAGCTTTGCCATCTGCGGTCACTCGTACGGCGCTTACCTTGCGCGCGGGCTCGCACGCTTGATGCCGCAACGAATCAGCGCGCTCGTGCTGCTGGCTCCAGTCGTGCATCCGACCGTGCGTACTGTGCCGCTGCTTCAAGCGAAGGTGCGTGACGATGCGTTCCTCGCGAGGCTGACGCCTGCGGAACGCGAAGTCGCCGCGCGGAAGCTGGTCGTGCAGACCGAGCCGGTATGGCAGCGATACACGGAGGAAGTGCTGCCGGCACAAGCGCTCGCCGACTGGGATGTGCTGACACCGCTGCGCAGCGGTGGATACGCCTTGTCGTGTCCGCCGGACGAGCATGACGAACCGCCGGCTTATCCGATGCGCATCATTGTCGGGAAGCAGGATAGCATCGTCGGCTGGCATGATGCCGTGATGTTAACGGACACTGTCCCGAATAGCGCTGTTACTATATTGAACGGAGCGGGACATTTTCTCCATCTGGAGCAGGAAGAACAAGTTCAACGCTGGTTGGCTGACAGCTTTTCAATATTTTGATGAACAACACATGCAAACATATGCACGAGCAACGAAATGGTTAACCCAATCGGCTCACCCAGATTTAGCATCTAGGAGGACATGACTTCATGAGAAAAATCGCTTTGACTCTCGCTATCGTATTATCCCTCGGCACACTGCTTGCCGCATGCTCCAGCAGCAACAATGCGGAAGGCGGCCAAGACAAACCGACAGAGCTTGTTATCTCCACCTGGGGATTTGCAGAAGATGCGATGAAGAAAAACGTATACGAGCCGTTTGAGAAGAAGTACAACGTTAAGATTGTGACGGAAATCGGGAACAATACCGACCGCTTGAATAAAATCCGTCAAGGAAGTTCGAAGGTAGACTTGGTGTACTTGTCTGACTACTATGCGCTGCAAGGCATTGAAGAAGGATTATTCGAGAAGATTGACCGCAAGAACATTCCGAACCTGGATCATTTGTATGATATTGCAAAAGCCCCGCTTGGCGATGACTACGGTCCGGCCCACACGGTAGCTCAGCTTGGGCTCGTCGTGAACGGGGATGAAGTGAAGACTCCGGTGGAGTCGTGGAACGATCTGTGGAAGCCGGAATTCAAGGACAAGCTGGCACTTCCGAACATTACGATTACGACCGGTCCGATGTTGATGGACATGGCGGCCAAGCGTGAAGGCAGCCAAGATATGAATAGTGATGCCGCATTCAAGGCGCTGACCGAAATTAACCCGGGTGTCGTGAAGTATTATTCCAAATCCGCGGACCTTGTCAACATGTTTGCTCAAGGTGAGGTGGTTGCGGCGCCAATGCAAGATACGTTCTATGGCAGCGTGTCCCAAGCCGTCCCATCCGCGAAGTTTATAACTCCGAAAGAAGGAGCCTATGCGCTGTTGAACACCGTAAATGTCGTCAAAGGCTCTAAACATAAAGAATTGGCAGAGAAGTTCATCAACTGGCACCTCAGTCAAGAAGTGCAGCAAGCGAATGCAATCGACCGCGTCGATTCCCCGACGAACAAGCTGGTCGAATTGACAGAGGAGCAAGCGGCAGGCATGACGTACGGCGCAGACGTCGTTGAGAACTTGAAGACGCTCGACTTGCGCAAAGTAAACCAAGAAATGAGCGGCTGGATAGACCGTTGGAATCGTGAAATCGAGTAACGGGTTCATGAGCAAGGTATAGTTGGAACGTTGGAGGGCTGCCGTTTCGTAGCACCCTCCTTTTATATTCTCTCGGAACAACAACCAGCATAGTTCCTAATCATAGCCTAGACAACAGGAGAACAATATCCATGAAAAAACAATATTTATGGCTTTTACTGCTTCCGGGGCTCTTGTTCCTGACATTGTTTATGATCATTCCTATCTTTATGACGATTGGCTCGACCTTCTTCCACGAAGGCACATTCACGATAGAAGGCTATGTCAAGCTGCTCGGTGATCCGTACATTTTGAAAATATTAGGCACGACGCTGCAAGTGAGCCTCGTTACAACCATCGTGTGCATCCTGCTCGGGTTTCCGACCGCTTACTATATTTCGAAGCAGAAGGCGCGCACGAAAGGCATCCTGCTTGCGTTGGCGCTCTTTCCGCTCTTGACTAGCGCCATCGTGCGCTCGTTCAGCTGGATGGTCATTCTCGGGAAGAATGGATTGGTCAATAACTTCTTGGTCGGTGTCGGCCTCGTCGCCGAGCCGCTGAAAATCCTATATACGCCGACCGCCATGATGATCGGTCTTATTCACCTGTTCCTGCCGCTGATGATTATTTCGCTTGTCGGCGTCATGGAAAATATCGACGAAGATTTGCTGAAAGCCTCCGAAAGCTTGGGCGCTTCGCGGATGAAAGGGTTCATGAGCATTATCGTGCCGCTGTGTGTGCCGGGTCTTATCGTCGGCAGCATACTGGTATTCGTCGGCAGCCTGACGGCTTATACGACTCCGCAGCTGCTGGGCGGCAAGCAGCGGGTCGTAGCGACATTCCTGTATCAGAATGCGATGACGCTGAACGATTGGTACATGGCTTCGATCGTTGCTACGGTTATGATCGTCGTCACCTTTATTATTATCGGGCTTATGAACCAGCTTGCCCGCAAATTGAATCCGAAGGGGTAACGGGGGTAACGAACATGAAGGAAAAACATCGCGGACTAGCCCTATTTACGACACTGGTATTTATCTTTTTGCTCGGGCCGTTGTTCATCATTATGGCCACATCTTTCGGAGACAGCACGGTGTTGAAGTTTCCACCGGAAGGCTTCTCTTTCAGATGGTACAAAAATATATTTGATGTGGAAATGTTCATGACCACCTTTAAAGTGACGATAGTGGTGGCGCTGGCTGGCAACCTGATCGCACTGTTGATCGGCGTTCCCGCTGCATACGCGTTAAGCCGCTTTAACTTTAAGGGCAAGGGGTTGTTAAATACGATATTTATTTCGCCCATTCTAATTCCGGGCGTTGTTCTCGGCTTTACCATGCTGAAATATTTGGTCGTCACCTTCAATCTGCCGATCTATACGAGCTTGCTTATCGGTCATGTCGTGCTGATGCTTCCGTTCATCATTCGTGTCATTGCATCGAGCTTATCGAACTTCGATTATGCGGTCGAGGAAGCGGCAATGAGCTTGGGCGCCAGCCGGCTGAAGACGTTCTTCACGGTCGTGCTTCCGAATATCCGTTCCGGACTGATCGCGGGCGTGCTGCTTGCGTTTCTGGAATCGTTCAACAACGTCGATATTTCGGTCTTCATGACCGGACCGGGAGTAAGCACGCTGCCGATTCAGATGCTGACTTATGTGGAGAACTACTTCGACCCTACCATTGCGGCCATTTCCGTGCTGTTGATGGCAGTAACGGCGTTGCTCATGTTCTCGATTGAACGCTTGATGGGACTCTCCTACTTTACGAAAAATAACTAGCATACATCGGAGGCCAGACGACCATGGAATTATTATCCCTGCAAAATATATCCGTAGCTTACGAAAAAAATCTAATCTTGAAGGACTTCAATCTGCATATTCAGGAAGGCGAGTTAATTTCGCTGCTCGGCCCGTCGGGGTGCGGCAAGACGACGACGCTTCGCCTCATTGCAGGCTTCCTCGAAGCGAAAGACGGCAAATTCATGTTCAAAGGGAAGGATTATACGCGCGTGCCTGTCAACAAGCGCAACTTCGGCTTCGTATTCCAGAGCTATGCGCTCTTCCCGCACATGACGGTATATGACAACGTTGCTTACGGCCTGCGCTTACGCAAAGTAGACCAATCGCAGATCGCGAAGCGCGTGCAAGAAATGCTGGAGGTCGTTGACCTGAAGGGCTTCGAGAAGCGCTTCCCGGGTGAACTGTCCGGTGGTCAGCGCCAGCGTGTCGCTATTGCCCGCGCGCTTGTCATCCGGCCCGATTTGCTGCTGTTCGACGAGCCGCTTAGCAACCTGGACGCGAACCTGCGCGTCAACATGCGCGTCGAAATCCGCCGTATTCAGAAGCAGCTCGGCATTACGACGGTATACGTCTCCCATGATCAGGAGGAGTGCTTCTCTATCTCGGATAAGGTGGCCATAATGAATAAAGGCATCATCGAGCAGCTGGATGCGCCGTCGACCATTTATAAATACCCGACGACCGAGTTCGTTGCCCGCTTTATCGGCTTCAACAACTTTATCGAGTACGGGGAAATGCATAATGATGGCAGTGTCGTCATGCTGCACGGCGCCGAAGGCACACGTCTTGAAGTCAGTCACCGTTCTGGCCATCCGCTGACGGATTCGATGAAGGGTGCTATCCGCCCAGATGATTTGCTCGTTGCGACCGACAGCGAGTGTGCGGAAGGTGTCGGCGGATTGACGGCTGCCGAGCTGGCGTCCGGATTGAATGTCATTAACGGCAGTGTGAAAATCAGCACCTTCTTGGGCCGCAGCTATCAATATGTCGTGGACACGCCGCTCGGCGAATTTACGGTGAACCGTGAAATGGAGCAGCCGTTCGACCGCGGTACGGCGGTGAAACTGGTGCTTCCGAGAGAGAAGGTCGTGCTGGTACAGAGCTCGAAGTAACCGCAGCACGCAGGTCGTGCTGGTTCAAAGCGCAGAGCCGCCGGAACAAGCAGGGCGCCGGGCAGATGTTCTGCGAATACACTGCGCAATCGAATCGGAATGGGTCGCTTTTCAGCGCCGATAAGGTTGCAAGATTCAGTTAAGGGAACTAACAAACAAGAGGGAGCGTGCAGAAATGAACATCGAGTTGTTAGTGAAGAATGTGCAGGTCTATAACGCATATATGAAACGGTTCGTGAAAGGCAATGTGGCCGTGAAGGACGGGCGGTTCCTATACATCGGTTCGCGTGCCGAGGATACCTTCGAAGCGGAGCGCGTCGTGGATGGCGCAGGGCGCTACATGATTCCGGGCCTCGTGGACATTCATCTTCATATTGAGAGCACGATGGTGACACCGAAGACGTTCTCGTTCGGGCTCATCAAAAACGGCGTGACGACGATCGTATCCGAGCCGCATGAGATGGCGAACGTATGCGGCGTGGAAGGCGTGAAGGAAATGATTTGCGCGAGCGAGGGCTGCACGGCGGATATCCTCTATGCGATTCCAAGCTCGGTTCCAGCGACACCGCTTGAGACGACAGGCGGGGAAATCGATATCGCGGATATCGATGAGCTGCTGCAGGATGAGCGTGTCATTTGCTTGGGCGAGATTATGAACTCCGTCGATGTGCTGCGCAACCCGGACTGCAAGACGAACCGCATTTTGAACCATGTGCGCACGAACTATCCGAACCTCGTGGTCGAGGGGCATACGCCTAAGAAGCTGGTCGATCTTGATCTGGCGCGCTTCATGTTCGCTGGCGTCGATTCCGACCATACTGAGCAAGAAGTGGCAAGCATGAAGGACCGTCTCTACAACGGCATGTTCCTGGAAATTCAGGAGAAATCGATGAACCGCGATATTATGGACGTGCTCATCGAAGAGGACGTGGCTGAGTTGTTCTGCTTCGTTACCGACGATGTGATGGCAGATACGTTCGTGCAGGACGGGCATTTGAATCATCTCGTCAAAAAGGCGATTGCCATGGGCATGAAGCCGGAGCGTGCCATTTATGCGGCGACCTACACGCCTGCCAGACGCATGCAACTGCATGACCGCGGGGCGATTGCGCCGAACAAGGTGGCGGATTTCATCCTGCTCGGCGATGTGGAGCAGTTCCGAATCGAGGCGGTGTATAAGCATGGCCGGCTGGCATATGACGCGCAGGCGCCATATGAACAGGAGCGCGAGGAAGGCCAGTTCCCGCCGCACTTCTATCGCAGCGTGCAGCTGCAGCCGATGAGCGCGGCCGACTTCGCAGTGGATGTGAAGGCTGCGGACGGCGAGCATCTATGCCGCGTTATGGAGGTCAAGAACGGCACTACGAATACGACCGAGCTGCATAAGCCAGTGCAGGCGCAGGACGGCAAGCTGCAGTGGGAGGCGAGTCCGTTCGGACTTATCGCGACGTTCGAGCGCTATGGCAAGAACGGCAACCGCGCTTACGGCCTCATTACCGGCAACACGATTAAGCGCGGCGCGATTGCGACGACGTATTCCCACGACAATCATAACCTGCTCGTCGTCGGCCACTCGCCTGAGGACATGGCGCTCGCGGCGAATACGGTCATTGCCGACCAAGGCGGCTTCTGCGTCGTCGCAGACGGCAAAGTACTGGCGCACGTCCCGCTGCCGGTAGGCGGCATTCTCTCCGAAGAGCCGCTCAGCACGTTCGGGGAGACCATTAAGGATTTGCGGGCCGCTATGGAGTCGATCGGATATGAGCATTACAATCCGATAATGTCTATCAGCACGCATTCCTTGCCGGTGAGTCCGGCGCTCAAGCTGACGGATCTCGGCTTAATCGACACACATGCGGGCCAAGTGGTTCCGCTTATCGTAGAATAGATGATGATAAGTTCGTAATTTTTAAGCATAGGGTAGTATCGGCATACAAGCCGGATGAGGGAAAACCTCACGCCGGGTTCTATGGGGGCGGGCCACCGGTTAGGTGGCCTCTCAACCCAGAGGGGGGAGTTTGTCCAGCCCTTTATTCTACAACCGTGTTATCCCGCATAATCTCTTTCCAAAATGACCTCATCCTATTATCCTCTTACGACTGATGAAGCATGGCTGAAGTACGGGGTGTATCCGTCCATACCGCTTCTTCCGTGGATTTTATACATTGCGACAGCAGCGTATATCTCATTACGGCAGGTTTCATTGGAATTCATACAGCGTTTTGACACTCATTCCGCAGCAAATTCTGAAAACAGCCAGATCCACTGGATAAAATGCAGTCTACATACCCTTTAGCCGGACTATCCCTACATTTGGCTGTATGTTATCCAATGGCAACGCGGGATGCGTTCACGAAGCTCGATAAGTCCCCCGATTATTCCGATTGCAGCAGCTTTGTAGAGAGGCCTTCAACCAGTTGGGGCTGGAACACGATCTTCTGTTTCGGCATATCAGGGGTGTCGGATTGGCGCAGCAGCAGTTGAATGCTCTCCTTGGCCATCTCTTGGATTGGCTGCAAAATGGTCGTCAAGCGCGGAACGACGATTTTGGACAGAATCGTATCGTCAAAGCCGATGATCGACAGATCGCCTGGCACGCTCAAGCCCAACCGCTGCGCTGACTGCATGGAGCCGACGGCGATCAGGTCATTGCAGGTGAATAATGCCGTTGGCCGATGCTCTAGCTGAAGCACACGCGCAGCGCCTTCGCAGCCGTCTTCAATGGATGAATTCACCTTCACGATCCAATCATCATTGACTGTAATTCCGGAATCGCTCATCGCCTGCTTCGCACCGAGCACACGGTGATCGCCGCTCGGGCTGTCCTCCGTGACGACACCGATGCGGCTATGCCCTAAGGAAATCAAGTGCTGTATTGCTTCATAGCCTCCTTTGTAATCATCCACGGTGACCGTATGCATGGATAAGGAAGGAATGTCTTTGGAGAACAGCACTACGGGGAAATTGGCGGTGACGCTGTCTTGCAACAGTGACCATTTGGAGAATTGGCAAGCAACGATAAGTCCGTCGATCTGCTTGCGCTGCAGCAGTGAAATATAATTAAGACCTTTATCATCTTTGTTGTCGGTGCTGCACATGACAATGCTGTAGCCTACCGCTTGGGCCTGATCCTCCAAATTGCGAGCGACCTCGGCAAAGAACGGGTTCGCCAAGTCGGAAATGAGCAGTCCGAAGGTAGACGTCTTCTTTCCGGTCAGCGCTGACGCGACGACGCTCGGCTGGTATTGCAGCTCTTTCATAATATGAAGCACGCGTTCCCGCGTTTTCTCGCTAATGTTTCCAGTCTGATTGACGACCTTCGATACGGTGGCGATAGAGACGCCGGCAGCTCTGGCGACGTCATAAATAGTTGATTTCATACCTAACTCCTCTGGCTCATCAAATGAAAACATATTGTGCGTGATCAAAAGAGGCCATTGTGAACACGCACTTATACTTTACTATAATTATAGACAACAAAAGGAGAATGGACTACACCCATTCTCCCTTAGTAGTTCGATAGCTTATACGTGCTATTTTGTAAACAGCCATTCATGATCAGGATCGTTGTGGAACTTCCATGTCCGCTCTGGTCCGGCCATCACGTTCAAGTAATAGGAATCGTAGCCTGGAGGAGCCGAAACGGGATGGTACCCCTCCGGAACCAATACAACGTGGCGGTGAGGAACAGCCAACGTCTCGTCGAGCGAACGGTCGTCATTATAGACGCGCTGCATGACGAAGCCCTGTCCTGGATTGACTTCATGATAATACGTCTCTTCCAAATAAGACTCTTCCGGCAAATTGTCACGGTCATGCTTATGAGGAGGATAGCTGGACCAATGTCCCGCAGGCGTGAATACCTCCACGACAAGCAAGCTGTCCGCCTTCTTCTGTTCCGGCAAAATATTATGGATATGCCGCTCAATGCTTCCTGAACCGCGCGTCTCCACGCCGACATCCTCGGGCGCGATGACCCGAGCGGGATAAGTTCCTCGCCCCGGCGCCGAGCATACGGCCAGTTCCAGTGCCGTCTCCGCCTGAACCGTGTAGCGATCATCGTTCGGCACATAGACGGAGTAGGGCGGAATGCGATCGAAGACGCTCATTCTACGTCCGAGCACGCCGAATGATTGCTTGCCGGTATCGACCGTTGCTTTTCCGCTCAACAATACGAGACAGACCTCCCGATCCTTCGTTTCCCGCTGCAAGGTCTCGCCCGGGCGCAACGAATACAGGTCAAATCCGACATATTTCCAGCCCGCGCTTTGCGGCGTTACGGATAAAACATTGCCTTCTTCATCTCTCGGTGCAGGTTTTACTATTAATTTCGACATCAATGAACCTCCTCCTGAGCCAATTGAACATGTCCAGTGCCAAAAGGGGGCGACTGGCGCTGCGAAAAACTCCAAACATCCGCTATTTCTTGCGAACTCCAAACTCCTGCTGCAAATGTTGCGCTTATTGATGCTGCATAGGTGCCGATTCATGCTCCAGCTTGACAGGACGTCCGCTAAGCAGCGACTCCTTCGCCGCACGCGCGATTCGTTCCGCCTGCAGTCCGTCGTTCGCGTCGCACACGATAGGCCCGTCATGGAGAATGGCGCGGACGAAATCCTCGACCTCCTGAATATAGGCTTGCGTATACCGCTCTAAAAAGAAATACAGTGGTTTGTCCATCTGCACTCCGTCAGCCGTTGCGACAATGGCTGTGGATGCGCGGTCATTGTTCGTGGTGACGCAGCCTGCGGAACCGAAGGCTTCCAAGCGTTGATCATAACCGTATACCGCCTTGCGGCTGTTCTCAATGATGCCCAGCGCACCGTTGGCGAAGCGGAGGTTGATTACGGCCGTATCAATATCGTTCAATTCGCCGATCTTCGGATCGATCAGATTGGCTCCTTGCGCATACACCTCGACCACTTCACTCTGCATGACATAACGCGCCATGTCGAAGTCGTGAATCGTCATATCCATGAACAAGCCGCCGGATTTGGAAATGTATTCGGCCGAAGGCGGCTCTGGATCGCGGGACGTGATGCGCAGCAGGTGCGGAGCTCCGATCTGGCCCGCTTGCACAACGTCACGCGCTTTTTTGAAATTATGGTCAAAACGGCGGTTGAAGCCGACCTGCATCTTTACGCCGGCTGTCTTCACCGCTGCCAATGCTTGTTCGGTCGTCTCTACAGAGAAGCTGACGGGCTTCTCGCAGAAAATATGCTTGCCTGCTTCTGCAGCCTCCTGGATAATCGCAGCGTGTGTGCTCGTCGGCGAGCAGATGAACACCGCTTGAATTTCCGGATCATGGAGCACATCGTGATAATCACTCGTTACAATGGGAATTCCCATCTCAGAAGCCCAAGTGTCCAATCCCGTAATACATACATCCGATATGGCGCGGACACGCACATTACACATGTGTTGAATATGGTCTGCGTGCAGCTTGCCGATTCGTCCGGCACCGATGATTCCAACTTGAAGCATGAACATCCCTGCTTTCTGAATAATGAAATAGTCAAAGCAAGAGAAAGCGCTTAACTCATAATTTAACTATACGTGATAAGCAAGACATTGGCAAGATGAAAAGCGCATATGAAATGAGAAAACTAGCGTCGTCGTTGATAAATATGCGAATCATTTTCAATATGAAAAGACATATGATTGTGAAAAAAAGAACTTAAAATTTGTATGGAAAAGCGTTTACATTCCCAAAAAGGTGTGTTTATAATTATCATCAAGGTAAGCGCTTAACTCAAATTGCATGAATTCAGTGATTACATCATAGCTTTGCTTCAGCCTGCTGGATATTGCTTGAAGCAGACCACACGGAGGTGCTGACTGGGCATGAGTGCATTAACATTTCCAACGAATCGGCCGTTTGACCTGATTGCAATCGGGAGATTGTGCATTGATTTGAATGCGAACGAAATTCATCGGCCGATGGAAGAGACGAGAACGTTCACGAAATATGTGGGCGGATCACCGGCTAATATAGCGATTGGCGCGGCCCGCCTCGGAATGAAGAGCGGCTTTATCGGCAAGCTGGCCGATGACCAAATGGGGCGTTACATTGAACAATATTTAAACGATAAATCAATAGATACGTCGCAGTTGTCTGTGGACGATACGGGCGCTGTGACCGGTCTTGCTTTTACAGAAATCAAAAGTCCAACCGACTGCAGCATTCTGATGTACCGGGACAATGCGGCTGATATGCTGCTGAAGCCGGAGGAAGTGTCGGAGGAGTATATCAAGCAGACGAAGGCGCTGCTTATCTCGGGGACGGCGCTTGCGGCCAGCCCGTCGCGCGAAGCGGTGTTTGTCGCCTTGGACTATGCGCGCAAGCATGGGGTATTTGTGTTCTTTGATTTGGATTACCGTCCTTACACATGGAAGAACGTTGCCGAAACCTCGATCTATTATCAGCTTGCGGCGGAAAAGTGCGATTTCATCATCGGCACCCGCGAAGAGTTCGACATGATGGAGAAGTTCGCGGGTCATCAGGCGGATGACAAGCTGACGGCAGAGAAATGGTTCGGGCATCACGCGCAAGTGGTGCTCATCAAGCACGGCTCGGACGGCTCCATCGCTTACACGAAGGAAGGCGGAGCATATAAAGGCGGTATTTTTAAGACGAAGGTGCTGAAAACGTTCGGTGCCGGCGACTCCTACGCATCCGCTATGATTTACGCCTTGATGCAAGGATGGGAGCTGCCGCGTGCGATGGAATACGGAAGTGCTTCCGCCGCCATCGTCATTTCCCGTCACAGCTGCTCTGACGCCATGCCGACAACAGAAGAGCTGGATACGTTGATAGCTAGTGCGGAGCGCGGGGAGTAAGGAATAGCGAAGGCACATATATGAGACAGGTTGGGAGGAACGGCACATGCTCGTCACCTTGACGGAAATGACGAGAAAAATGGCGCCGTGCCGGCGTTCAATGTATTCGGCTATGAAGATGCTGCCGCGGTTATCGGTGCGGCGGAGGAAGTGAAGGCGCCGGTTATTTTGCGACGAATAAGGTTGCAATGCGCTATATGCCGCTGCAGGTGTCAGGGGCCTTGTATCGGAGCTTGGCCGAACGGGCAAGCGTACCGGTCTGCATCCATCTGGACCATGGCGACGGATACGAGACAGCGGCGGAAGCGATTATGAGCGGCTATACGTCCATCATGTACGACGGCTCGCAGCTGCCGCTCCAAGAAAACATTCGGAACACGCAACAAATCGTGAAGATGGCGCATGCTTGCGGCATCCCCGTCGAAGCGGAAATCGGAGCGGTCGGCTACAGCGATCCTGCGTTGAACGTGGAGGCGCGTCTGACCGATCCGAATGAGCGAAGAAGAAGATGCTGCTGCTGAACGCGCATCATGCGCTGCAAGCTTAATGAAGACTTAATGAAGACGGACAACGGAAATGACGAGAGGAGAATGGAACATGGCAGAAGTAACAACCATTCGCAACTATGTCGGCGGAGAGTGGAAAGCGTCCACATCGGGCAAGACCGAGCCAGTATTCAATCCAGCAACAGGTGAAATTATCGCGCACGTGCCGCTTTCAAGCATGGAAGAGCTGAATGAGGCGGTAGAGACGGCTGATCAGGCGTTCAAGACGTGGTCGCGCACCGCCGTGCCGCGCCGGGCGCGCATTATGTTCAGATACCAGCAGCTGCTGGTTGAGCATTGGGACGAGCTGGCGAAGCTCCTTACATTGGAGAATGGAAAAAACTACAAAGAAGCGTACGGCGAGGTGCAGCGAGGCATCGAATGCGTCGAATTCGCCGCAGGCGCGCCGACGCTTATGATGGGCAAGCAACTGCCTGACATTGCGACGAACATCGAATCTGGCATGTACCGTTATCCGATTGGCGTTGTCGGCGGAATTACGCCGTTCAACTTCCCGATGATGGTGCCGTGCTGGATGTTCCCGCTGGCTATCGCTTGCGGCAACACGTTCGTGCTGAAGCCTTCCGAGCGTACGCCGATGCTGGCTTGCCGTCTGGCAGAGCTGATGGAAGAAGCGGGGCTGCCTCAAGGCGTGCTTAACATCGTGCACGGTGCACATGACGTTGTGAACGGTCTGCTCGACCATAAGCAGGTCAAGGCAATCTCATTCGTCGGCTCCCAGCCTGTAGGCGAGTATGTCTATAAGCGCGGTACTGCCAACTTGAAGCGTGTGCAAGCGTTGACGGGGGCCAAAAACCACTCGATCGTCATGGAGGACGCCGATTTGGCGCAGACCACGACACAAATCATTAACGCTGCCTTCGGCTCCGCCGGAGAGCGCTGCATGGCTTGCTCTGTCGTGCTCGTGCAGGAATCGGTTGCAGATGAGCTTGTATCCCGCTTGGTGAAAGCATCCGATGAACTGATTATCGGCAATGGCGTGGAAGAGGACGTATTCCTCGGTCCCGTTATCCGTGAAGCTCATAAAGAGCGCGCGCTCGGCTATATTGACGCAGGCGTCAAGGAAGGGGCGCGTCTGGTCCGCGACGGCCGCCAAGATGCGGAAGCCAACGGCGAGGGCTTCTTTATGGGACCGACGATTTTTGATGACGTAACCCAGCAAATGAAGATCTGGCAGGATGAAATTTTCGCGCCGGTGCTGTCGATTGTGCGCGTGAAGGATATCGATGAAGCGATTGCGTGGGCGAATGAATCCCGGTTTGCCAACGGCGCTTGTCTCTTTACGACGAGCGGCGCGTATATGCGCCAGTTCCGCGAACATATCGATGCAGGCATGCTCGGGGTGAATGTAGGCGTTCCGGCACCAATGGCGTTCTTCCCGTTCTCGGGCTGGAAAGATTCCTTCTATGGCGACCTGCATGCGAACGGCACGGATGGGGTGGAATTTTACACTCGTAAAAAGATGGTCACTTTGCGCTGGTAAGGATGGTGTTCGGTATGGAAACGATTCGATTGACTACGGCGCAAGCGCTCGTAAAGTTTCTCAATCAGCAATATGTCGAATTTGATGGAGTGGAGCAGCGCTTTGTCAAAGGCATTTTTACGATATTCGGCCATGGCAACGTATTGGGATTGGGTCAGGCGCTGGAAGAAGGCAGCGGCGGCTTGGAAGTGTATCAAGGGCGCAACGAGCAAGGGATGGCGCATGCGGCAGTGGCGTTCGCCAAGCAGATGCGGCGGAAGCAGATCTGTGCCTGCACATCGTCTGTCGGCCCTGGCGCCGCCAATATGGTGACGGCGGCAGCCACCGCTACGGCCAATCAAATCCCCGTGCTGCTGCTGCCGGGGGATACGTTCGCCTCGCGCCAGCCGGATCCGGTGCTGCAGCAGATTGAACAGCCGCATGACCTGACGGTATCGACGAATGACGCGTTCCGCCCGGTGAGCAAATATTGGGACCGCGTCGTGCGGCCGGAGCAACTGATGACTGCGCTCATTCAAGCGATGCGCGTGCTCACGAATCCGGCCGATACGGGAGCTGTCACAATCGCGCTGCCGCAGGATGTACAGGGGGAAGCGTATGATTATCCCGCATCATTTTTCGCGAAGCGTGTGCATCGGATAGACCGCCGCCCGGCGACGGAAGCAGCACTTGAAGACGCGGTCCGGCTCATTGCGCGCAAGCGCAAGCCGCTGCTCATATGCGGAGGCGGCGTGCGCTACTCCGAGGCAGGAGCGGCGCTGCAAGCCTTCGCGGAGGCGTTCCACATTCCGTTAGCCGAGACGCAGGCGGGCAAGAGCGCGGTGCCTGGTTCGCATCCGCTCAACCTCGGCGGCATCGGGGTGACGGGCAACGGAGCGGCGAATGAGATCGCCAAGGAAGCCGATCTCATTATCGGCGTTGGCACGCGCTTTACCGACTTTACGACCGGCTCGAAGGAGCTGTTCGGCCGCCCTGGCGCAGATATTTTGACCGTGAACGTGTCGGAGTTCCAAGCGCTCAAGCTCGATGCAACGCCGGTAGTGGCAGATGCGAAGGCAGCTCTTGCAGCCATGCAGCAGCGGCTGGAGGCAGCAGGATACCGTTCTGCCTATACGATGGAGATTGAAGCGGCGCGCGCCGCATGGAGCAAGGAATGGAAGCGGCTGGCCGGCATCCAATACGTTCAAGGCTCATTCACGCCAGAAATCGCGGGGCACTTGGATGAGGCGCTGCCGGAATATGCGGAGGAGCTTGACAGCTGCCTGACGCAGACACAGGTGCTCGCGGCATTGAACAGGCTGCTTGGAGACAACGCAGTCATCGTCGGCGCATCGGGCAGTCTGCCTGGAGATTTGCAGCGAATGTGGATGGCGGAAGCGCCACATTCGTACCACATGGAATATGGATACTCCTGTATGGGCTATGAGATTTCCGGGGCGCTTGGTGTGAAAATGGCGGAGCCGGATCGCGAAGTGTATGCATTCTCGGGTGACGGGAGCTATCTCATGCTTCACTCTGAATTGGTCACAAGCATTCAAGAAGGACAGAAGATAAATGTGCTGTTGTTCGACAATAATGGCTTCGGCTGCATTAACAACTTGCAAATGGGCAATGGCATGGGCAGCTTCGGCACTGAATTCCGCGCGCGCAACGAGTCGACCGGCAAGCTGGACGGTCCGCTTGTGGGCATTGATTTTGCCCTCAGCGCAGCAGGCTACGGCGCGCTCACGTATACGGTTCGCACGCTAGAGGAATTGGAGCAAGCCGTCGCGGCCGCACAGCGGCAGACGGTATCTACGCTCATTGATATTAAAGTACTGCCGAAGACAATGACGAATGGATACGGCGCTTGGTGGAATGTAGGCGTCGCGGCAGTTTCCGGCAAGCCGGAAATTGCGCAGGCAAGCGAGGAGCGCCGCCGATTTTTGCAGCAGGCGAGACCTTATTGACACGGAAGCTACAATAAAGATCGCAGATTGGCGGGAGCGGGCGCGCAGAGCGGCATGATAATCGCATAGAAGGAAGATATCATGCGATACGGGATGGCTCGGAGCATGCAACCTATCAGAATAAAGCATGTAACGGCCATCGGGGCTGCGCCGCCCGGCCAGCCCTGCCAAGCTACGATGACATCGGGGAGGAATAGACGTGTTTGCAGCAGGCAGCGTAAAGATTGGGATTGCGCCCATCGGTTGGACGAATGACGACATGCCCGAATTGGGCGGTGAGAATACGTTCGAGCAGTGTGTAAGCGAAATGGCGCTCGCAGGATATGCGGGAACGGAAGTGGGCAATAAGTACCCGCGGAATGTAAGTGTCTTACAAAAGGCGCTCCGTTTGCGCAACCTGGAGGTGGCCAGCGCTTGGTTCAGCGCGTTCCTTACCGTAAAGCCATTGGAAGAAACGACGGCTGCATTCGTTCAGCACCGTGACTTCCTGCACGCGATGGGGTCGAAGGTCATTGTCGTATCCGAGCAGGGACACAGTGTCCAAGGTCAGATGAATACGCCGCTGTTCGATAGCAAGCCAGTATTCAGCGACGATGATTGGAAGCGCTTAATCGATGGCTTGCATGTTCTCGGAGAGCTGGCCCGGGAGAAAGAGATGCATGTTGTGTACCATCATCATATGGGTACAGGCGTTCAGACTACAGAGGAAATTGTCCGTCTCATGGAGGGCACGGACCCGAACTTGGTGTCATTGCTCTATGATACCGGCCATCTCGTATTCTCGGGCGAAGAGCCATTGAGCATATTGAGCCGCTATATGGATCGGATTAAGCACGTCCATTTGAAGGACGTTCGTGCCGATGTGGCGCGCCGCGTGCGTGAAGATAAGCTCAGTTTCCTGCAAGCGGTGAAGGAAGGGGTATTTACCGTTCCTGGAGACGGCTGCATAGACTTTGCTCCAGCGTTCAAAGCCTTGTCCGCGGCTAAATATCACGGATGGATGCTCGTAGAAGCGGAGCAGGATCCTGCCAAAGCGAATCCGTTCGAATATGCGTTAAAAGCGAGAGACTACATTTTACGGCAAGCAGGCGTATAATTACGAGTTCAAAAAGTCGACTTTTCAGCACCGAGAAGGTTGCATGAACCAGAAGCATCAGCTTTTCGATGGTGAGCGCCCGATTCGATGTCGAATGTGCCTCCCGGTATACTTCGTGATCAAAAGGTGACTTTTTGAACAACCTCTATATGAGGAAGGGAAGAGGCTGACATATGGGACACAACAGATGTGTATCAGTAGGGCTCGTAGGCTTAGGACGGCTCGGACGACAGCACGCCGACAATTTGGCATTCCGCATTCCGAACTGCAGACTGGCGGCGGTATGCAGCATCAAGCCAGAGGAGGTTGAGGAGGCACAGGCGCAGCTTGGCGTACCTTACGGCTATACCGATTATGAGGAAATGCTGCGCAACAAAGAGTTGGACGCTATTTTTATTGCCTCACCGTCCTCTTATCATTGCGATCAGATTGAAAAGGCATTGGCGGCAGGATTTCATGTATTCAGCGAGAAGCCGCTCGGACTGTATATGGAGGAAGCGCTGCGCGTGCAAGAGGCGGTGCGCCGTCACCCCGATCAAGTGTTTATGCTCGGCTTTATGCGGCGATATGACCGTTCCTATGTCTATGCCAAGCGGAAAATTGAAGCGGGAGCGATCGGCGAACCTGTGCTCATCCGCTGCTATGGCATTGATCCGGCTCAAGCTATGCCCGGCTTTTTACAATTTGCTAAGAGCAACTACAGCGGAGGCTTGTTCCTGGATATGGCCATTCACGACCTCGATCTGGCACGGTGGTACTTGGGTGCGGAAGCAGAGCGGGTGTGGGCGCTTGGCGGATCTCACCGCTATACAGAGCTTGCACAGCTGCAAGATGCTGAGACGGGTGCGGCTCTAGTTCAATTTGCCGGGAATAAAATGGGGATGTTCGTAGCGGGGCGCAACTGCGCGCACGGTTACCATATTGAAACGGAAATTATCGGCACACTCGGAACGCTGCGCATCGGTACGGTGCCAGAGAAAAACCAGGTGGCAATTATGGATGACCGCGGTGTGGTGCGCGAATGTGCGAACGGCTTCTTGGAGCGGTTCGAGCAGGCTTACTTGGACGAAGCCATTGACTTTGTGCGGGCGATTCTAGATGGACGACAGCCAGAAGTGAAGGTAGAAGATGGCGTGCTGTCGACTGCGCTTGGCTATGCATGCAAGGAATCGTTCGAGACCGGGCAATTGGTTGAGGTGAGTACGCCAGCGGCATTATGCAGCCCGCACAAGGCGCGGTAAGCAAACAGATTTCTCTATGCATGGAGAAGGAGGGCTCTCATGACCTACATTACTGTCATTACCTTTTTATTGTATACCGGAATCGTGGCCTGGTACTCCTGGTACAAGACGCGCAGCATTGACCTCGACAGCTCGGATGGATATTTTCTCGGTGGGCGCAGCTTGACCGGCGTTGTAATCGCTTTCTCGCTGTTGCTTACGAACCTGTCAACAGAGCAAATGGTCGGGTTGAATGGACAGAGCTACGCGACGTCCATGGTCGTCATGGCTTGGGAAGTGACGTCTCCGATTGCGTTGATTTTTATGGCCTTCATCTTTTTACCGCGTTATTTGAAGACAGGCATTACAACTATTCCGGATTTTTTGGAACAGCGTTATGATTTACGGACACGCCAGATTATTTCCGTTCTGTTCTTGCTCGGATATGCCGTTGCTTATTTGCCTACGGTGCTCTACTCCGGGGCGCTGGTGCTGGATACGATATTCAACATTTCAGACCTGTTCGGTCTAAGCGATTTCAATATTATTCTGATTATGTCCCTTGCTATCGGAATAACGGGTATCGCCTATGTCGTGCTCGGAGGCCTGCGCGCGTGCGCGCTCTCAGATACGTTGAACGGTGTCGGGCTCATTATCGGCGGGCTTCTCATTACTGTTCTCGGCTTGTTCGCGCTCGGCGGTGGCAATCTGGTCGAAGGTGTGAGCACGCTGCTGCACAAAGAGCCGGAAAAATTGAACTCGATTGGAGACAGCTCATCTCCTGTGCCGTGGATTACGATTTGCGCGGGGCTGCTCTTCAACAACCTGTTCTATTGGTGTACGAACCAGGCGATCGTCCAGCGCACGTTGGGGGCGAAGAACCTGAAGGAAGGGCAGAAAGGCGTGTTGTACGCCGGCATGTTCAAAATCTTTGGCGCCTTCTATCTGGTGCTGCCTGGCATCATCGCTTATCATCTGTTCAACAATTCGTTAAGCAATGCGGATATGGCTTATCCGTCGCTCGTTATTAAAGTGTTGCCGACATTGTTGTCCGGATTTTTCGCAGCTGTCCTGTTCGGTGCGATTTTAAGCTCCTTTAACGGGGCGTTGAACAGCTCCTTAACCTTGTTCACATTAGATATTTATAAACCTATATTCAAGCCGAATGCGACGGATAAACAATTGGTGAAGGCAGGCAGAATCTTTGCCGTAGCGCTCGGTATCGTGGCCGTCATTGTATCGCCATTCATTTTGTATGCGCCTTCAGGACTGTATTACTACTTGCAGGAAATGTTCGGATTTTATAACATCCCGATTATCGCTGCAGTCGTCGTAGGGTTCTTCAGCAAAAAGGTGCCGGCTATCGCGCCGAAGATTGCGCTTGTCGTGCACATCGTGTTGTACACGCTATCCAAGTTCTATCTAGGTACGCTCAATTTCTTGTACATTTTAAGCGTGTTGTTCCCGGTCTGTGTTCTGGTCATGCTTATCGTAGGCAAAATAAAACCGCGCGAGCAAGACTTCAAGCTGTATGAATCGGGCAAAGTCGATCTGACGCCATGGAAACATGCGAAAGCGTTTACGATCGTTATGGTGGTGCTGATGATTGCTGTGTATGTTCTGTTCTCTCCTTTAGGCATCGCGGCATAAAAATAGAATAATACGTTGTCACTGTCACATTGCAGTAGAGTGATAAGCGTCATCACATCGGGCTGCCGAAGCTTTCGGCAGCTTGTTTTATTTGGCTAGCATAGTTAGAATGCATTGGTGATACATGATTCTTCCATAAAACTATGATATAGTTAAGTAATCGGTAAGCGATTACAATCGGGCTTGAATGTTACCGATATCTCATTTTGAATACGGTAACTCTAGCCAACGAAGGGGTGGAACGATGAAGGTAGGTCTCAGTACGTATAGTCTGCTGCAGGCGATTAGAGCAGAAGAAATGACGGTCCTTGACGTAATTGATTGGATTGCGGATAATGGCGGCGAGCATATGGAAATTGTCCCATATGGTTTTACGCTGGTAGACAATCCAGAGTTGGCGGATGCAGTACGCGATAAGGCGAAGTCCCGCGGCATCGCCCTGTCCAACTATTCCATGCCGGCGAACTTCGTGCAGGATACGGAGGAAGCATTCGAGGCGGAAGTGGAGCGGGTGAAGCAGCACGTTGATTTGCTCGTACGCATGGGCATCAAGCATATGCGCCACGATGTCACGGCATTTACGATACCGGAGGAGCAGATGAGCATCGAATGGTTCGAGAGCAATCTGCATCTAATGGTGGAGGGAAGCCGCCGTATCGCCGATTATGCGGCTCCATTCGGCATTACGACGACGCTGGAGAATCACGGATTCTCGGCACAGGCGAGCGACCGCGTACAGCGCGTGCTGTTATCGGTAAATCGTCCTAATTTCAAAACAACGCTCGATGTCGGCAACTTTATGTGTGTAGACGAGAATCCGCTTATCGGCGTGAAGAAGAATTTACCGTATGCTTCGCTCGTTCACGTCAAAGATTTCTACTTCCGTCCGTATTACCAACCTCCGGGCGGCGGCGACTGGTTCAAGACGGCCCACGGTAACTTCCTGCGCGGCTCCATTCTCGGACAGGGTGACTTGGAGATACGTGAAATTTTGCGCCTTGTCAAGCAATCCGGCTATGACGGTTACATTACGCTCGAATTCGAAGGGATGGAGGAGTGCCGAATGGGCTCCCGGCTCGGACTCGAAAATTTGCGCCGTCTATGGGATGAAGTATAATCCATAACGAGCTATAAGCTTTTATTGAGGAAAGTTCGTTCCCTTGTCAGATGGGGATGGACTTTCCTTTTGTTAATTCCCTCTGCCGCTTATGTATCTCTAAACGCTGTGACGTGTGATGTATGACCTTTTGTCCATTCACCCAGTGACTCAGATTGAGTATGATTAAGAGTTGTCGAAGCGCCCTTTTGTTCACTCTCCCCATGATTCAGATAGTGCAATGAACAGCTCAGGAACTGAAGGCAATTCTACAAATATGCTTCAGCCTGCAACCTAATTTATTCCTTGCCTCCTCTATACTTATAGAGAGAAACGGGGTGAGGAGATGGAAGCGGAGCGGGAATGGGGTGAACGACTGCGGTCTGGAGACCGGGAAGCACTGGGGTTGCTGATGGACGCCTATGGCGGTGAGGTGTATCGGACAGCGTTGCTTCTGCTTAGAGATAAGCATACATCGGAGGATATGGCTCAAGAGGTCTTTTTGACGGTGTACCGCAAAATCGGCCAGCTTCGTGATCCAGACTGCCTGCGTCCCTGGATGATATCCATTACGGTCAATCTATGCAGAGCCTACATGCGCAAGGCCGCATGGAAACGGCTCATTCTTTTGACTCCCAGGCAAGGAGGGTCTTTGCCCGAAGCGGTGGAGGAAAGCCAAGTCGACCGAATCGCGCTCCGGATAAGCCTGGAGAAATGCATCGGACAGCTATCGTATCCTTATCGGGAAGTGGTCGTGCTTCATTATTTTCACGATAAATCGGTGGCCGAAATGAGCGATATGCTGGGAACGTCCGAGGGGACGATCAAGAGTCGCTTATCGAGAGCGCGTGAACACATGCTTCTATTATGGAAAGAGGGGGAGAAGGATGACACAACAGGATGAACAGATCAAACGACAGCTGCAGGAGGACATGTCCAAATATGAGCTGGATGATGCGGTGAAGGTTTACATTCTCTCTCAGGCTCGACCATCAATATGGGAGCGGACCGTTCGCTTTCGGTTATCGAGAGCCATTGCGTGCGGTTGTTTTGGAATGCTGCTTATTGTAGCGCCCTTGTGGCTGCCATTTGCGGCTTCGTCGTACGTGAAGACAGATGCGGTCCCGGGACAACAGCAGATTACATATATTGTAGAGGGAAAGTGGCTGGTACGTGAGGATTTGCTGTCGAGGGGGGAGAAGGATGCGTATCGTTGAAATAAAGGTGAAGCATCTTGTATTGGGGCTGGGACTTGCCTGCGTGCTAACGCTAATGATGTACTTTATTGCTCCGGCATTGTTTTATCAAGCAGGAAAATACAATACCATAATCCGGTGGTTTCCAACTTCTGCGGTAATGGCGGATGTGCTTTATGAGAGTACTGATGGGGTGTTCGTTCGGGATAATCAAATGATCTATGTCGGCGAGAAAGGCACATTTATGACAGGACCTGCCGAGTTGCCTGAACCGATGTCGGAAGAGGAGGCGGTACGGCGTTTGGAATGGTTGCTTCATCATTTCCCTACTTATAAATATGTGAATGCAGCCAAGGGGCGCCTTGCCTATTTATATATGAACCAAAACCGCTGGGATGAGGCGGAGCAGATATTTCAGGAACTGTCAAAAAATGAAAAGTATATCAACTCCCGAAATGCATCGGAAATAAAGTTCTTAGCCACCAGACATGAACGGCCATATGAGCTGCCGAAGCTCAGCGGCACTGTTTTGGTGGAGGAGAAGCCATTGCCAGGGGCATATGTATCTCTTGTTCCGACAGAAGCTTCTTCTTATTATATGCCCCCGCCAGATCATTATCCGACCGTAATGACGGATGAAAATGGGCGATTTCGCTTCTATGGTATTGAAGCTGGAGCGTATACGTTGACTCTCGGCACCGTGTTTCGAAATATCAAGGGCCATACGCTATCATCTGCGGGTGTTGATGAAATCGAACTTTCCTCAGATAAGAGCACGCAGACTGTGGATGTGCGATTTCGAAAAAACATCCGATATGAACCCGTCTCCCAGCCGGTGTATGATGCGGAGGATGTTGTCGCGTTACGCTGGAGCTCTGATCCAGAGGCTGCCTACTATAAGGTTGAATTGACGGAAGTCGTGAAGCAGGCAGAAGGCAAATGGGAGATGAAGGGGACGCATCTGTTTGAGGAGAAGCATGTGAAGCCTGAAGCTGAGTATACGGTGGATGAATTGCGGCACTATCCATTAGTAGGAGGAGCTACGTATCTAACGCTCGATAATCATTATTATATTGATAATGGTTATGTTCTTGGAATTGCCTATCCGGGGAGCCAGTGGAAATGGACAGTAAAAGGCTATGATCATAATGATAATGCAATAAGCAGCTCGAACGATTATATGCAGTTTACAGGCGAATTGCCGCTGCTGACCACTTCACCTGCCGGGTTCACGGAAGCGGATCGCTTGGCATTGGATGGCAAATATTCCGAGGCCATTGCTATGTATGAACGGGAAGGCTCGGAAGACGCGATTCGTAAAATCGCACGCATATATTTCAGCGGTCTTGAATGGGAACAGGACGGAGACTATGCGAAGGCGCTTACGTATTTGGAACGTATTCAGCATCCGACCACCGGAGATTTGAAACTGATGGAAGCGTGTTACGATCAGACGAAAAATGCAGCCAAGAAACAGGCGGTGCAGAAGAGGCTGAAGCAGTTGGCACAGAACGCTTAAGCTAAACGTTAAGGATGACGGGATGATCCGTGATCGTGCCTGATGATTACCGGGCATCCCCATGATATTTGAGATGAACAATTGATTGCGTTATATATAGAAGAAAGCGGTGATAAGTACAATGAAAAAGCCGAAGTCAGATGAGCCTGTTTAATGGTCCGTCACAACGATTAGGTATAAGATGAAGCGAATTGATTTTGTACGGAACGTGCTTTGAATACATCTTGCTTGAATTAATTTTGAAAAAAGGGTTGCAATCTATTGCGAAGCTATGGTATATTCTATTTCCTGCCTCGTTAAGAGGTTGGAGGCAAGACAAAGAAGCAAACAAACTTAAAAAAAGATGTTGACTTCGATTGAAAGACATGATATATTATATAAGTCGCCGCTGATACGGCGGTGAGAAAAAGAAAGCAACTAAGAAATTGGTTGCTTGATGAAATGAAGATTGTTCTTTGAAAACTGAACAACGAGTGAAACGTTTGTGTAATAGAGGTTAACAACCTCGTCAGCAATACATGAGCAAGTCAAACTAACTTTAACGGAGAGTTTGATCCTGGCTCAGG